>JAXJLC010000295.1:0-1564 GCA_036297365.1 Collinsella sp. | reverse complement strand
GTGTTAGCCTCGGGCGTTATCTCGGCATTGGTCGACAAAGGCATCTCCGTCCCCGAGCAGGTTCGCGTGGCCGGATGCGACGGCAATCCACTCGCTTGGAGCGGTTCGGTCCCCCTCACCACGGTGGCACCGCCGGGTTACGAAATTGGCCGCAAGGGCGTTCAGTTGCTGATGGAGCAGATTGAGAACAAAGCCCCGGTAAAGACCAAGCATATCCGCGTCGGCTCTGCAGCGCGCACCGTCACCGCAGTCACCACCGCGGAGGATATCAACCGCCAAGAACTCGTGCGGCCGTTCCTCCTCGAGCGCGCCAGCACCCAGGCAAGCAACCACGCCGAAGCCACCGCCATCAACCTGGGCGCGTATCTATAGCACGTCGGCCAGTATGCCAAAATGCCGTTTAAGCAAAAGAGGCCCGACCATTGCCGGACCTCTTTTGCTTAGGCGCAAGGACGGCCAATTGCTCGCTTCAACGCCGCAATTGCCTAGTGCACGGCCTTGACCGCCGCCGCCAGATCGAACAGCGAATCGAGCACGGCCTCGCAGCCATCCACCACATCCTGCGGCAGCGGCACGATATCGGGGACGGCAAAGACATGGCAGCCGGCCGTGATGCCCGAGATGCAGCCGTTGCGCGAATCCTCGACCACGGCGCACTCCTCGGGGGCAAAGCCCGCGCGCTCGCAGGCGAGCAGATACATCTCGGGGTCTGGCTTGCCGTGCACGACGTCCTCGCCACAGATCACCGTTTCAAACTTGTCAAAGAGGCCGACCATCTTAAGGTTGCGCTCCGCCGTAACGTGGCGCGACGACGTCGCAAGGCCCACGTGATAGCCCGCAGCCAGCAGCTCGTCTAGACACTCGGCGGCGCCGACCTTAAGCTCCAGTTCGGTCTTGACTATCTCGTCGCGAATCTCCTTGTGGCGGACATAGATCGCCTCGGCGGTTTCGCGACTACCGTAATGTTCATCAAGGATGTCCATGACATCGGGCAGCGTGCGGCCGATAAACTGATGGATCAGAGCATCATCAATCGCGATCCCCAGCTCGGCAGCGCCCGCCTTCCATGCCTTGATGCCTAAACGCTCGGTATCGACCAGCGTTCCGTCCATGTCAAAAATAACAGCCTTGATCATATCGGCCCCCTCACCGGATTGCATTACTGCCACTCTACCGCACTTTACAAATTTGTATATAACGTATATAGCATATTGCACTTTCGTTACATAAGCGGAAGTCTTATGACAGGCAGCTCGGTAGGATTATAGTTTTCGACCGAGTACTCAATGGTAAGGATCGTTTCATGCTTTCAGACACTACTGCACCTGCAGAGGAGCTTCAGGACAAACTCGCGACGCTCGAGCAGTTGCTTTTGGCATACGGACGCGTCGCCATCGGCTTTTCCGGTGGCGTCGATAGCAGCTTTTTGGCCGCGGTCTGCGCCCGCATTATGCCTGCCAGCACGCTTCTCGTTCACCTCACCACGCCGCTCATCGGCACGCCCGAACAAACCTCGTTTGAGCGATCCGTTGACGGGCAAACCAATGAGGGGCCGCATTTTAAG
>JAXJLC010000294.1:0-2410 GCA_036297365.1 Collinsella sp. | reverse complement strand
GTACCAGATCGTGCGCCGTGGAGGCGGCGAGCAACCGCGCCAGGTTGCAGCCGCCGTCGAGGGTTCCTACCGAGAGGAGAAGCCCAAACGTCGCGGCCTTCTGGGCGCGCTATTTGGGAAGTAGGGGAGCGGTGTCGGGGTGTCGGGCTGCATCGCAAGGTCATGAGACGAATTTAAAATTGCTGGGAACGTGCTACCAATACCGATAGCCTTAATCTAGCAAGAAGCGGAGGCCAGATTATGGGTTTTGCGGATCAGCAGCTTCAGCTTCAGGTACCGTATTCTCCTGACGACACGTTTAATGCCTTGAAGACAGCTATGGAAAAGCTGCCTAAAGTAAAAGTTGATAGTGCATCGCCCACAACAAGAACAGTTGCAGCTGAGATCGGTATGAGCCTTTGGTCCTGGGGCGAAAATATCAGTATTTCGGTTGTTCCAGTTGAAGGCGGATCTGGCGTTACTGTCAACTCGTCATCTAAGGTCCGGACAAACGTACTAAACGGGGGCAAAAATGCAAAGAATATTGCTGAGATAGTCGATGCCCTATCGAAGGAGCTCGAGCGGTATCCACAGGTTTCATAGACTATTGAGACGCTGGCGGATAGTGGCGATGTAGTTGCAAGACTTGAGAGGCTTGCAACGCTGCGTGATAGTGGAGTACTTACCGAGGAAGAGTTTGCTGCAGAAAAGGCAAAAATCCTTTCGTAATCAGACACGATGGTTGGATTTGCATTCTATTATTGAACTTGTTTATACCAGGCTGAAAACATCGTGTGTAATAAAGGTGCGTAGTAGTCTCGTCTTATACAGCAATAGGGACCTCTTTTGGGCGCCCTGCCTTTGGAGCGTCGGCGAGTCGTGCCTCGATGGAAGCTTTGGACACCATGCGCTTGGTGCCATCCTTCCATGAATCCAACAGTCCAGCATTTATCAGTTGCGATACTCTTGCCGAGCTAACGCCAAGCATGCGCGCGGCATCCGCTGCGGTGACGGCGGGGATATCGTTGAGTTCGCGGCTGACGGCTACGGCGATAATCTTGCCGCCGTGTCGCGGCTCATGTCCGAAGTCCGGCGCAGGCAGGTCGACGCCGCCCATTAGGTGGTCATCGACCATGCATGCGAGAAAATCAGCGGCGCTTTCGACAGCGTCGTTTAGGTCGGAGCCAAACGTTCCTCCTCCGCCCAGCGAGCCACATGGCACGGCATCGACCATGCCGTCCGAATCAAAGAACTCAAATTCCCATACGTAAACCATGTAAGACCTCCTCTAAAAAGCGATGCGAAATGTGATGAGGATGAGCTATCGAAGTCCTGCCTGCCTTAGGATTCTTTTGGCAATTTGATCCTCAATCTCTCGGTGGCGTTTCACGAGCACGAGTTTATCTCCTTTGACGAACTTCTCGTGATTAGTGCCTCCTTTCGAGATGAAGCCGGCTTCTTCGAGGATGCGGATCAATTCGCGTCTCTGCATCGTAGCCTCTTTCAATAACTATATATTAGCACTTCCTAAGGGTTTAAGACTTAAGTCTTAGCTATTACTAACCCTTTGTTTTGTGGTGCCATCTTTGGATAACGGCTTATATTCCTTGTTGTATTAGTTTATTTGCTCGTGCGGACACGATTTTGGTGCTCTGCGCACGACCGCGAAAAGGGTTTGCGGCGACTAAAATGTGACCATAGTGACAGTTTTAGCGAACCCCACGGGAGTGACGCGTGTGGACAACAACACGCTGCTGTTCCAGGACAAAGGTTCGGGTAGGTTTAAAGACGTCAAGATCTACCCTAACCGCATTGAGGTGCTCAAGAAGGGCACTTTTGGTGGCAAGCACACCGAGATTGTTTATCTTAAGGACATTACGGGGGTCAGCAGGATCAAGGGTCGCGACGTTTTCCTGCGTAACAGGCTGTTGACTGCCTGTGTCTTTAGTCTGAGCAGCCGCTCCCAAGCTCAGGAGTTCGTGAATGCGCTGAACATGGTGATGTAGCCGATAACGGTGTTCGGGCTAAGGTAAAATCGGGGGCACAGAACGGTGTTCTGCGCCCCCGATTGAGTCGATGTGTCTAAAAGGCCGGCTTGCCTATTCGCTAGCGCCTTCGCTGTCTTCGCGGTCATTGGCAAGCATTGCTGCGCCGGCAACCGTTGTCGCCATGGCGGCAGCGGCGAGCCCGGCGGCAATGCCGGAGCTGTCGCCCGTGTCGGCGAGCTTTCCGCCCGAGCCCTTGCCCTTGTTGCCCTTACCGTTCTTATCAGCGCTGCCTGCGTTGGAACCCGTGCCGCTGCCGGCGCCGGCGCCGGCAGCACTGTCCGAGGCCGCTACGGTAAAGCTTGCGGCTCCGTCGCTGGCGAGCGTGTAGTTCTGCGCCGCGTTGCCCAAGAGACCGTTCACGCGCACCCAGTACGTTCCTGCGG
>JAXJLC010000293.1:0-3484 GCA_036297365.1 Collinsella sp. | reverse complement strand
GTCTACGACTACCACATGACGCTCGCCCTTGCCATGGGTGCCGACTTTATGATGCTGGGTCGCTACTTCGCCCGCTTTGACGAGAGCCCGACCGAGCGCGTCAACGTCAATGGCCAGTACATGAAGGAGTACTGGGGCGAGGGTTCTGCGCGCGCCCGCAACTGGCAGCGTTACGACCTGGGCGGCGCCGCAAAGCTCAGCTTCGTCGAGGGCGTCGACTCCTACGTTCCTTACGCCGGCTCCCTCAAGGATGGTGTGGGCGGCACGCTCTACAAGGTCAAGTCCACGATGTGCAACTGCGGTGCCCTCTCGATCCCCGAGCTCCAGGAAAAGGCACGCCTGACCCTGGTGAGCTCGACCTCAATCGTCGAAGGCGGCGCTCACGACGTAGTCGTCAAGGATTCCCAGCAGAGCGTCAGCTACCGCTAAGCGGCTTTCCCAAGCACCGCACCTTGCCGTTCAAACCGTCGCTCGCGTACCAAAGTACGCGTCGCTCCTCTTTCACGGCAATCTGCGGCACTTGGAAAACCCGACCGTGCTTGGGCGGATAGCAGATAGCGGTTGAGTATCAACCACGTTATTTAGATAAAGCGAGATGCCTGCAAGTCGCAGGCATCTCGCTTGTTGTATTTGCTATCATCATGCGAGTTAACGATGTGGCGGGGCGTTCTTACCTTTGCTCGCTGCAAGTTCCGCACGAGCCGAAGAGCACTTAATGTGCTCTTCGTGCGAGCAGGACTGTCCGCAGCAGCGAGCAAAGGTAAGAACGCCCCGCCCCAACCGAGATAACAAAGGAGCTGATATGTGCGATTGCACAGATCATAAGGACGAGATCCCTGCCTACGACGCGCAGGCCATTGAGTCCAGGTGGATGAAGGCCTGGGAGGACTCCAACCTCTTTGCCGTCGACACCGACGACAGCAAGCCCAAGAAGTACGTGCTCGAGATGTTCCCGTATCCGTCGGGCGACCTGCACATGGGCCACGCACGCAACTATACCATCGGCGATGCCATGGCCCGTCAGGCCCGCATGCGCGGCTACGACGTGCTGCACCCCATCGGCTTTGACGCCTTTGGCCTGCCCGCCGAAAACGCCGCCATCAAGCACAATACGCAGGCTGCCGCCTGGACGTATAAGAACATGGACCAGGCGCTCGCCACGATGAAGCGCATGGGCTTCTCCTACGATCTGGATCGCATGGTCAAGACCTGCAGCCCCGACTACTACCGCTGGGGTCAGTGGATCTTTGAGAAGCTGTGGGAAAAGGGCCTGGTCTACCGCAAGAAGAACCCGGTTAACTGGTGCCCCACCTGCAAGACCGTTCTGGCCAACGAGCAGGTCACCGAGGGTAAGTGCTGGCGCTGCGGCACCGAGCCTGAGAAGCGCGACCTTGAGCAATGGTACTTCAAGATCACCGAGTACTCCCAGGAGCTGCTCGACGATCTGGAGAAGCTCCCCGGCTGGCCCGAGCGCGTCAAGCAGATGCAGGCCAACTGGATCGGTCGCTCCGAGGGCGCCGAGGTCGACTTTACCCTGTGCGACCAGGATGGCGAGCCCATCGAGGGCGACGAGGGTAAGATCACCGTCTTCACCACGCGAGCCGACACGCTCTTCGGTGTCTCCTTCTTTGTCCTGGCCCCCGAGTACGCTCGTCTGCACGAGCTCGTCGAGGGCACGGAGTACGAGGAGGCCGTCACTAAGATCGTCGAGGACGCCAAGCATATCTCTGCCGTCGAGCGTGCCCAGGGCACCCTCGAGAAGCACGGTGCCTTTACCGGCCGCTACGTGGTGAACCCCGTCAACGGCGAGAAGGTCCCCGTGTGGGTTGCCGATTATGTCGTTGCCGACTACGGTACCGGTGCCGTCATGGCCGTTCCCTGTGGCGACCAGCGCGACTTTGAGTTTGCCCGTAAGTACGACCTGCCGATCGTGCCGATTATCCTGGACGATGACGATCGCGCTGCCGTCGAGGCCAGCGGCGAGACCATCGATACCTTCCATGCCGAGACCGTCGACTGGGATTGCGCTCACGCTGCCGAGGGCACCCTCGTCCAGTCCGGCAAGTACACCGGCATGCGCGGCGGTAAGCACTCCGAGGGCGAGGCTGCAATCGTGGCCGACCTTGAGGCCATGGGCTGTGGTCGTCGCAAGGTCGAGTTTCGTCTGCGCGACTGGCTCATTTCCCGTCAGCGCTATTGGGGCAACCCCATCCCGGCCATCCACTGCGAGCACTGCGGCATCGTGCCCGTGCCCGAGGATCAGCTGCCGGTGACGCTGCCCGAGAACCTGGACCTGGGCGCCGGCGAAACCCTCGCCGAGTGCAAGGAGTTCTACGAGACCAGCTGCCCGGTCTGCGGTCGCCCGGCCAAACGCGAGACCGATACCATGGACACCTTCACCTGCTCCAGCTGGTATTACCTTCGCTATACCGATCCGCACAACACCGAGCTGCCCTTCTCCCGCGAGGCCGCCGACCGTTGGATGCCCGTCGATAACTACATCGGCGGCATCGAGCACGCCATTCTGCACCTGCTCTACAGCCGCTTCTTTACCAAGGCACTGCGCGACCTGGGTCTGCTGAGTGTGGACGAGCCCTTCACCAACCTGCTGTGCCAGGGCATGGTCAAGGACGAGAACGGCGACACCATGTCCAAGTCCAAGGGCAACGTCGTGCCCCCGAGCTCGGTCATCGAGCCCTACGGTGCCGACACCATGCGTCTGGCGATCCTGTTTATCGCTCCGCCCGAGAAGGACTTCGACTGGGATCCCAAGGCCGTTGAGGGCGCCAACCGCTTCATCAAGCGCGCCTGGCGTATCGTTTGGCAGCTCGTCCAGTCCGGCGATGCCAACGTGGCCTTCGACAAGTCCGCGCTCGATGAGGTTGCGATGAAGCTCTATCGCGAGCGTCACCGCACCATCGCCAAGTGCACCGAGGACTTCGATCGCGGCCAGTTCAACACCGCCATCTCGGCCGTCATGGAGCTCGTCAACGCGGCGAGCGCCTACCTCAACGCCACCGAGGGTACCGCCCGCGACAAGGCGCTGTGCTACGGCGTGGCCAAGGACATCGTGAGCGTCCTTGCCCCCATCTGCCCGTTCTGGGCCGACGAGCTGTGGCACGAGGCGCTCGGCTGCGAGGGCAACGCCTATACCGCTGCCTGGCCCGAGTTCGACCTGGCCGAGTCCATCGAGGACACGGTGCAGATCGTGGTCCAGGTGCTCGGCAAGGTCCGCGGCCGCGTCGACGTTGCCCGCGATGCCTCCAATGAGGATATGCAGGCTGCCGCCGAGGCCGCCGTCGCCAAGTGGCTCGAGGGCAAGACAGTCGTCAAGGCCATCTGCGTGCCCGGCAAGCTGGTCAACCTGGTGGTCAAGTAAGCACTGCGCGCTTAACTGACGCATAAAAGACGAGGGGCGATCCGGTTGGGTCGTCCCTCGTTTTGCATGTATCTGACTAGGTGCCTTCAACCAATTGTCCTATTC
>JAXJLC010000292.1:0-2560 GCA_036297365.1 Collinsella sp. | reverse complement strand
TTGTGAGAGGTGTCATGGCGCCGCCTACCAATCGAACTCGGCGGCCGCGACGGGCGACTCGTTGAGCTCATCCTCGACGATGCGCCCGTCGCGCAGGCGCAGCACGCGATTGGCCATGCGCGCGATGGCGGCATTGTGGGTGACAATGATGATGGTGCAGCCGTAGGTGCGGTTGACATCCTCCATGAGCTGCAAGATTTCCTTGGACGTCTTGTAGTCGAGCGCGCCCGTGGGCTCGTCGCACAGCAGCAGGCCCGGGTTTTTGACGAGCGCGCGGCCGATGGCACAGCGCTGCTGCTGGCCACCCGAAACCTGGCGCGGAAACTTGTTGCGGTGCTCGTAGAGGCCCAGTGAACGCAGCAGGTCGTCGACATTGAACGGGTTTTTGGACAGGTGCGCCGTGACCTCGATGTTCTCCTTGATGGTGAGATCGGGCACCAGGTTGTAGAACTGGAAGACAAAGCCCAGCTCACGGCGGCGATACTCGCCCAGGTCGGTAGGCTTAAGCACCGTGAGGTCGCAGCCGTCCACCAGAATAGAGCCGGCATCGGCATCCTCCAGGCCGCCGATCAGGTTAAGAAACGTCGATTTGCCCGAACCCGAAGGCCCCAGCATGACGCAGATCTCGCCACGATTGATGGACGTGTCGATGCCATCGAGTACCGTCAGGCGCGCATCACCGTCGCCGTAGTGCTTTTTGAGATCCTTAACCTGGACGTAGGCTTTCTGCGTTGCCATGGTATCCCCCACTGTTAGCCTCATACTACTTTATGAGCGTAATAGTAAACCTTGGCGAACTATTTTGGAGCGAGGCTTGGGATTTATTCCTTGGGATTTATTTCAGACTGGTCATTGGGGACGTTCTTACATGACCAGGTGGCTAAGCACGGGATTTGGTGCGCGAGAGGGCTAGGCCTACGGCGGCGATGGCCGCGGCAAAGAGCACCGTGACGCCCAGGTCGCAGGCGATGTCACCCAGCACGGCGGACGTCAAATCCGAGGCAAGCGCCTTGCCGATCGCGTCGTTCACCCAATATGTCGGCACAAAGTGCGCCACGGTCTGCACGGCCGATCCCATGAGCGACAGCGGCATCCAGGCGCCGCCCAAAAACGTCATGAGCATGCCAAGCAGGTTGCCCACACCGTTGAGCAGCTCCTCGCGCGCGCCCAGACTCGAAAGGGCAAAGCCAACGGCCAGTGGCGTGCATGCCAGGGCAAACGTCGCCGCCAGTGCCAGGCACACACGCCCCACGCCGACCTCGGCGACCGCGCCGGCAAAGCCCACGACGCCCATCATGCTCGACACAAACCAGATGCAGACAGTGAGTACGGCGGCGGCCGCAAACACGGCAAGCGAACGCTGGCGCTCGGAGATTGGGCCGGCATCCATACGACGCACGCGCTCGGGCTCGTTCATGCCCGAGAACACCAGCCCCACCGACACGATGACCGACGAGATAATCGCGTACGCACCAAAGTTGAAGTACGACTCGAGCGTGGCGGCGGCCGTCGAGTCGACCTTGACCCGCTCGATCTCGACCTCGGCACGCTCGACAGCGGCATGTTCGGCAGCCTTGGCAACGTCACCGTTGGAGGCAGTGGGCTCAAGCGCCGCCGCAGCGCCCGCGAGTGAGATCCAGCGCGAGGCCTCGGCAGACGAAAGCGCCGCCGCCATGGTGCCAGCGCCGTAGGTCACATCGAGCTTGGGCAGGGACTCCCCCGCGCGGGCGGCTGCAACGAGGTCGCCCTCAAACCCCTCCGGGATAAAGAACACGCAGTCGGCACTGCCCTTGGCGCTGTTGCTCTTGGAGAGCGCGTCCGCGAGGTCGTAGGTGCCGTCGCCGACGCCCGTGACCAGCTCAAAGCGCGAACCCAGATGCTTGGTAAGCGCACGCGAAAGATCGCTGTCGTCGCGATCGACCACGATCACGTTGGCATCGTAGGGCTTGTACTCGGTGAGCTGCGACGAGTTCCAGCTCACCGATGCCGCGATAAACACACCCATGAACGAGATGAACACCGTGTAGATGAGCAGATAGAGCGGGTGTGCGAGCGCCATGCGAAGCGCAGTCTTAAAGGTGCTCATAGCGGCTCCTTCCAAAGATCAGCGTAGCGGCGGCGACAAACACCAGCGTCATGAGGACCAGCGCGCCGGCGCGAACGACAAAGGGGCCCAAGTCCTCAAAGAAATACAGGCGGTTGAACATGTCGCAGACAAGCTTGACGGGGTTGAGCCAACACTCGGCCGGGCAGGCGCGGGCGACGTCGTCGGCAAGCGCCATCGCCGGCTCGCCGTAGAGGCCGGCGAACAGGGCGCACGTGGTGGCAAAGCCCGTGAGGATGCCCGACTTGGACGCCTTGCCGCCCTTAACGGGAAGCGTGCCCACAAAGAGCCCCAAGCCCGTGGCAGCAAGCGCGGAAGCGGCGGCGCCCACCAAACACAGCCCCTCGCGCCCGCCAAAGTCGACGCCCACGACTAGGCGCACGTAGCCGATCGCGATCACCATCGAAGCAAAGGAGACCAGCCACGAGCCGACAAAAATGCCGGCCAGCGACGCCG
>JAXJLC010000291.1:0-2172 GCA_036297365.1 Collinsella sp. | reverse complement strand
TGATCATGCCGCCGAAGTTGAAAGGCAGATTGCCGCTCTGGCGGGCTTGCAGCGTCGAGCCGTTACGCGGTTTGGTAAAACCGCGTAACCAAAGGCGCAGCGTCGGCCGGTCCGCCGTTCGTCAGAACGGCGGAACCAACCCTACATCACCATGACGTAGCGGCTACCCACGTAGTACTGCTTACCCATCAAAACCGGCTCGTCATCGGGACCGGTAAAGCCGGCACGCAGGTTGAGCAGCGGATCGTGCGGAGCAATGCCCAGCTCGGCCGCCTGCTCGGCGTTAGCTCGAACGGCCTCGACCGTACGGTAGCCAACCGAGACAATCGGCGTTCCGCCAACACGCTCGACCTCGGCAAAAATCGACTTGTCCTCAAGATCGGCCGTCAACAGCTCACGGTAGGCGTCAAACGGCACAAAGATGTTCTCCTCAAAGATGGGCTCGCCGTCGGCCGTACGCACGCGCTTGATATGCAGCAGCAGCGCATCCTTCTGCAGGCCAAAGAACTCCATCTCGTTTTGGCGCGCCGGAACGATCTGGCGATCGATCACGTGCGCACCGGCCTTCATGCCGTTGCCGGCACACAGCGCGGTAAACGTCTGCAGCGTCGAGGCGTGAAACTGGCGGTTGATGTGCGGCGTGGAGACAAAGGTGCCGCGGCCCTGCTGCTTAACCAGGTAACCATCGGAGCACAGCTCCTCGACAGCGCGGCGCACCGTAATACGGCTCACCTCGTACTGCTCGGCTAGTTCAAGCTCGGACGGAATACGCTCCTTGGGTGCATAAACACCTTTCTCGATCGCATCCTTGATTTCGTCATAAATCTGCTGGTAAAGCGGTGCATTTTTGGGCGCAGGCATATCTGATCACTCTTATCAAAATAACTAAATTTCTAATACGTATATAACGTCTAGTTTCATGTTACCTCATATTGATAAAACGATACACCCTCCCTACCAAAAAGCGACAGCTTCATTTTGGTAGGTTTTATCTGGGCAAACGAGAGCCCTCGAAAGCAACGGGGCTTTCGGGGGGCTCGTTCGGATGGGTTGCGCAGGACCGGCAAAATGCCAATACCCTACTTGCCGTCATCCTGCTGCAGGCTGTCCTGTTCGCTGAGGCGCGCCTGCCTGCTGGCCATGCGTGCGGGCTTGTCGGGATCGGGAACGGCCGTGGGCATGGGCTCGTCGACATGACCGCCCCACCAGCCGCCCACAAAGTTGAGCGTGTGGAACACGTTGATCACGGCGCCGGGATCAACGTCGCACACCAACTTGATAATGTCCTGGCTCTCGTAGGTCGAAACAACGGTGTTCAGCAGGTACATCTTTTCGCGGCTGTATCCGCCGACGACCTCGGCGCAGCTAATGCCGTGCTGAAAATGGTTTACGTAGGCAGTCATGACCTCGTCTGCCTTGCGCGTCGTAATCTGCAGCGTCACGCGGTCGTAGCGACGATAGAAACTGTCGATGGTCTTGGTCGAAATAAACTGGAACACGATGGAGTACGCCGCGTTGTCCCAGCCAAACATAAAGCCAAAGATCGCCAGGATAAAGCAATTGAAACCAAAGATAACGCCCCAGATGGTCTTGCCCGTGTGGTTGGAGACCCACAGCGCGATAAAGTCGGTGCCACCGGTAGATGCGCCGGACTTTAGCGCGATGGCAGCGCCCAGACCCGAGACCACGCCGCCAAAAATGATGAGCATAATCTTGTCGCCCAAAAATGGAGCGAAGTGAAAGACGTTGAGGAACAGCGACGAGAGCACGACCTGCATCATCGAGAAGATGACGAAGCGCGTGCTAATGCCGCTCCAGCATAGGAGCGCCACGGGAATGTTGAGCGCAAGCATGCCGAGCGAGATGTCGATGTGAACGCCGCCCAGCGAGGTAACGCGATCGAGCAGGACCGCAACGCCGGTGAGGCCGCTCGGAAGCAAGTCGGCGGGCTGAATGAACGCCTGGATCAGGAATGTCTGGAGAACGGCGGAAATCGTGACCGCCACGGCAGTAATAGCGCGGCGGACGATGGTGAGGCGGCCGAGTACGAGCACTCGGTCCGTGAGCTGATCGATGGCGTTCGCCACGCAGGCTCCTTTCGAAGGCAAATCTAGTTGTGAGGCATGTCGGCGATTGTAGCATGGACCACCACAAAGGTGCCTGTCCCCTTTG
>JAXJLC010000290.1:0-9079 GCA_036297365.1 Collinsella sp. | reverse complement strand
GTTTGACCTGGTGCTGACCGAGCGCATGGGACACGCCAAGGAGCTGGCCGCACAGGCTCAGGGCTATCGCACCGTTATCGCCCTTGGCGGCGACGGCGTGATTCACGAGGTCGTCAACGGGCTTATGACGCAAGAGGAGGGCACCCGCCCCGCCCTTGCCGTCCTGCCCGTGGGCTCCGGCAACGATTTTGCCCAAACGCTCGGCATCGACGATGTCTCCGGCAAGGATTTTGGCGCGCTGCTCACCTGCGAGCTGCAGCGTCAGGACATCGGGCGCATTCGCTCGTGGAGCCCTGCGAGCGGCAGCGGCGAGGCTACCGTTGAGTACTACGACCAGACACTTTCGGTCGGCATCGATGCCGCCATCGGCCTGGGCACCACCAAGCTGCGCAAAAAGACGGGCTTGACGGGCGCTCCGCTCTACACTCTCTCGGGACTTGAGCAGTTTGGCCTACGCTATCGCAACTACCCCATGACCATCAGCTTTGATGGCGCGCCCGCCGAGCGCGTGCGGGCGATTATCATGGCCATCCAGCTGGGACCCACCTATGGTTCGGGCTATCGCATCTGTCCCAACGCCGACCCGTGCGACGGCATACTCGACGTCTGCTACGCCTGCGGCCCCGTTCCGCGCGCGGTCGCGCTTCCCATGTTTCTTTCGGCCAAAGATGGCCACCATACCAAGCTGCCACCGGTTCGCATGCGCCGCTGTCGCCATGCCGAGCTTACCTTTGAGGAGCCCGACTACCCCATTCAGGCCGACGGCGAGCCCGTTGTCGCCTCGCGCATCGAGGTCGACATCCTCGCCGGCGCCCTCCACGTCTGGCACCCCACCCGCTAACCCCACCTAAGTTGCGGTGAAATAGGGACTGTTTATGCAGGTAAAGCCGGAAAACAATCCCTATTTCACCGCAACTTATGAGGAGGCTATTCGTCGCTGCCCGGCTTGCGACGGTTGGCCTTTTTAATGGCGTTGAAGTGCTTATCATTGAGCCTGCGCTGGCGAGAGCGCTGAGGCACCTTGGTCTTTACGCGTCGGCGCGGTGGACGTCCGCGGCGCTCAAGCTCAGCGCGCAGCTTACGTAGGCAGCTACTACGGTTTTGGAACTGACTGCGGCTCTCGCGCGCCGTCACGGTAATTCCCGAAGGGATATGTTTCATGCGCACCGCCGAGTCCGTCGTGTTCACGCTTTGTCCGCCCGGACCCGTCGCGCGAAACACCTGCACCTCGCAATCGCGCGCCAACTCTTCGGCCGACATCTCGGCATAGCGCGCATACTCGCGCCATCCCATCTTGTTCTCATCCATATCAACACCTCCCCTCATACAAAAAATGTGACAAAGGGACAGTCCCTTTGTCACATCGCATACCAATCGCTTGTGTTGCGCGCTTAGGCGAAGGTGATCTCGCCGGTCTCGCAGTCCATATCGGCGATACGAGCCAAGCTCTCGACGCGGAAGCCGCGCTCGCGGAGCTTATCGCCGCCGCCCTGGAAGCCCTTCTCCACTGCAATGCCAATACCGGACACCTCGGCGCCCGCAGCCTCGCAGATCTTGATAAGACCCTCGAGCGCGCAGCCGTTGGCCAAGAAGTCGTCGATGATCAGGACCTTGTCGCCCTCGGACAGGAAGCGCTTACCAACGATGACCGGGTACTCCTTTTGCTTGGTAAAGGAGTAGATGGTCGTGGCATACTGCTCGCCGTCGAGGTTGATGGACTGCGCCTTCTTGGCAAAGACCACCGGCACACCGCCAAAATGCTGAGCCGCGATGCAAGCCATGCCAATGCCCGAAGCCTCAATCGTCAGGATCTTGTTGATCTCGACGCCCTCGAACAGACGGGCCCACTCGGCACCCATGTGGTCAAACAGCTCAACGTCGCACTGGTGGTTGAGGAAGGCATCAACCTTAAGGACGTTACCGGCCTTTACGATGCCGTCATGGCGAATACGATCCTCAAGCTCCTGCATGGCGCAACCCCTTCTCGCGGCAACGATACCGCGCGATTAATAAACGTTGCTCGATAGTCTACCACGGACCGACCCCCGCCCGCCCCACAAGCCGCATCGCACCACAAACCAGTCTTTTTGGGACAACGCAAATCGTGGCAGACGGCCTCCCAACACGCTAATGGCGGGCGCGTATCTTCACCAAACGCACCAGGGCGAGCGCAAAGCCCACGGCGGCCACAGCCATGAGTACGTAGAACACCGAGCGAAAGCCGAACAGGAACACATCCGGACGTCCTGCAACAAAACTGGTCACGGCCTCGCCCATCGCAACGCTCATCTGCCCATACAGGATATGCGACGCCGCCGTAATGCCCACTGCCATACCCGCATAGCGTGCCAGGCTACCCAGACTGCCCGCAAAGCCGAGCGCTTCGCGCGGAGCCGAGCCCATATACAGCGAGTTATTGGGACTCTGGAAAATCGACGTGCCGCACGACATAAACGCGACGCAACACACGATTACAGGGATAGAAGAGTGCTCGTCGAGCGTGCTTACCGCAAAGAGGCCGCACACGTACACGCCCAGGCCGACCGCCGTGGGGCCCTCGCAGCCAACACGGTCCGAAACCGTACCCGAAAGCGGGCCGATAAAGGCATTCACCATCGGCAACGCCAAAAAGAGCAGTCCGGAAATGTCGGAACCAAAGCCGTGGGCGTCCTGAAAATAGAACGGCAGAATAAACTCGGATGCGCCAATGCCAACGAACACGATGAGCATGCAGGCAAGGTTAATAGTGAAGGCCGAATTTGCAAAGCAGCGACGAGCGGCATCGGCAAGGGACATGGGGCGCTCACCGGCCTCCGGCTTAACATGCGGCAGCGTGTAGAGCCCCACGATAAACGAGATAACGCCAATAGGCAGGTTGATGAGGAAGATACTCTCCCAGGGAAAGCTTGCCACCAGCATGCCGCCGAGCACGGGACCACACATCATGCCGAGGGCCACGAAGGTCGCAAGAATACCCATGGCACGACCGCGCTCGCGAGCCGGAAACGACTCGGTGATGATACCCATGTTGTTGGCCATGGCCGCCGCGCAACCGACGCCCTGAACGATGCGTGCCAGAATAAGAACTTCAAGCGAGGCCGAAAGGCCGCAAAGCAGCGAACCGGCCGTAAAGACGATTACGCCCAGCTGGAATACGCCGACCTTGCCGCGCACGTCGCCCAGGCGGCCAAACGGCAGCATAGCCACGCACGTCGCAAGCAGATACACCGAGCTCACCAGCTGAATGCGATCGAGGCCCACGCCCAGCTCCTTTTGCATCACGGGCAGCGCCACGGTCACGACGGTCGAATCCAGACACGACATAAACGTCATGATGAGCACGGTAAACAGAATCGCCCATTTGTTCTTGCCATGGGTGTCGCCCTCAAGGGCAATGTGCTCGCGGCGCAGCTGCTCTGCGGTTTTCTCCATATCCATCCTTTCGAGTGGCGCAACGCAAAAACGGGGCCCCAATCGCCTGCAAACAGTCGCGATTGGGGTCCCGCCTACGGAATCGGAACGAAAGGTCGCCGAAGATTTCTGCCAGCATCGGCGCCTTGTGCGAACGCTAGCCTAGCACTGCTCGAGCGCCTGCTCAAGGTCGGCAATCAGATCGGCCGTGTCCTCGAGGCCGCACGACAGGCGTACCATGTCGGCGGAAATGCCACAGGCGATGAGCTCCTCATCGTTCATCTGGCGATGCGTAGCGTTAGCGGGATGCAGGCAGCAAGTGCGGGCGTCGGCCACATGCGTGGCGATCTGGGCGAGCTTGAGGCTCTTCATAAAAGTCTCGGCCGCCGCACGACCACCGTTAAAGCCAAAGCTCACGACACCGCAGGTACCGTTGGGCATGTACTTCTGAGCCAGGTCATAGTATTTGTCGCCCTCCAAGCCCGGATAGCTCACGAAGCGCACCTTGGGATGGCTCTGCAGGAACTTGGCAACGGCCAGGCCGTTCTCGCAATGACGCGGCATACGAACGTGCAGGCTCTCGAGCGAGCTGTTCAGGAAAAACGCCGCCTGCGGGTTCTGCATGGGGCCAAGATCGCGCATGAGCTGAGCGGTGGCCTTGGTAATGAAGGCGCCCTCGCGACCGAACTTCTCGGCATACGTCACGCCGTGGTAGCTCTCGTCGGGCGTAGTGAGACCCGGGAACTTGTCCGCATGGGCCATCCAGTCAAACTGGCCGTGGTCGACGATCACGCCGCCCAGGTAGGCAGCATGTCCATCCATGTACTTGGTGGTGGAGTGCGTAACGATGTCGGCGCCCCACTCAAAGGGACGGCACATCACGGGTGTCGGGAAGGTGTTGTCGACCATCAGCGGCACGCCGTGGTCATGCGCGGCCTTGGCAAAGCGCTCAATATCGAGCACGGCAAGGGCAGGGTTGGCAATCGTCTCGCCAAAGACAAGCTTGGTATTGGGCTCAAACGCTGCCTCGAGCTCCTCGTCGGTGCAGTCGGGGGCAACGAACGTGCAGGTCAGACCCATGCGCTCCATGGTATGGGCGAGCAGGTTGTACGTGCCGCCGTAGATAGCAGAGCTTGCGACCACATGATCGCCGGCGCCGGCCACGTTAAAGATCGCGAGGAAGTTCGCAGCCATGCCCGAGCTCGTGAGCATCGCAGCGGTACCGCCCTCCATCTCGCAGATCTTGGCGGCAACCAGATCGCACGTGGGGTTCTGCAGACGGCTGTAGAAGTAGCCCGACTCCTCCAAGTCGAACAGCTTGCCCATGTGCTCGGACGTGTCGTACTTCCATGTGGTGGACTGGTAGATAGGCACCTGACGCGGCTCCGCATCACCCGGGCGATAACCGCCCTGAACACACGTCGTACCGATGGTCTGCTCGCTCATATCCAACTCCCTTACTTGGGTTTTGTTTTATTCGGTTCACGATACCGCTACCGCACACCCCTCTCAACCCATCGCCAGGGTGGGTTATGAGACAAATGAATCGAGGGTGTTTGTCTCAACCTTAGGCATTTGTTCGATAGATAAAAATGAGGCATAGATGGAGCTCTCGATGATTACATGCACCGGCACGGGTACCATAGGCGGGTACACCGTGACCAAGGAGACAACGATGAAGCAAATCGATACGGCCCAGCTCGACATCACCGCCTGTCAGGCTCAGGCTGCCGAGTACCACGTCCGCGGCTTCAACTGCGCACAGGCCGTCGCCTGCACGCTCGCGCCCGCCGTCGGGCTCGACCCCCAGACCGCCTTTATCCTCACCGAGGGCTTTGGTGCCGGCATGGGCGGCATGACCGAAACCTGTGGCGCCATCTCGGGCGCCGTGGCCATCATGGGCTTTGTAATGAGCGACGGCATGGAAAACCCCAAGACCAAAGGCCAGACCTACAAGCTGTCGCGCGAGATCGCCAAGCGTTTTGGCGAGAAGAACACGACGACCGTCTGCGGTACGCTCAAGGGCATCGGATCGGATAAGGGTCCGATCCGCAGCTGCCCCGGTTGCATCGACGATGCCGTCGAGATCGCCTGCGATGTGCTAAAGCAGCTCGCCCAGTAAACGGCAGCAACATAAAACGACGGCCGGCGCGCTTGGGATCCATCCAAAAGCACGCCGGCCGTCGCCGTTAGAACTCCGCAAACTCGGGGGCGCCGATCTCGATCTCCTCGCGCCCCGCCATAAGCTCGCGCATCTTAGCGCAAAACGGCTCCTGCTCCCCCGCCTTAAACACCAAATGAAGTGTCACGTCATCCGCGTAATCGGTATCCGAAACCTTGGCACCCGAATCCTGCGCCAAACGAAGCACCTGCCCATACTGCGGATAGGCCACATGCACGTCAACAGGCACGACGCTTGTCATCTCAACGATCTGCCCGGCCTCCTGAGCCGCGGCCACCGCCGCCTGCGTCGCCGCAGTATAGGCGCGCACCAATCCGCCAGGCCCCAACAGCGTGCCGCCAAAATAGCGCGTCACCACGCAGCAAACATTTTTGAGCCCCGCACCGCGCAGCACCTCGAGCGTCGGCATCCCGCTCGTGCGGCTCGGCTCGCCGTCATCGCTCTGGCGCTCACGTCCATCGACCAAAATCCAAGCGGGAACATTGTGTCGAGCGTCGTAATGGCGCTTGCGAACGGTCTCGATAAAGGCATTCGCCTCATCCTCGGACTCAATATGGACCAGCTGGGCAATAAACCGGCTCTTGCGGTCCACAAACTCGCCCGAAGCCTCAGTATTCGATTGCAGAGTAAAATAGCTGTCCAACAAAGCCCCTCAACAACAAGCAAAGCAACAAACAGCCTCAATAATACGGCAAAGGCAGTACCATTGCCCTCGCCAACAAGAACGGAAGCGCCAATGATGCCGTCGCCAACAGCGAGAACCCGTCAGCGCGAGCAAGGTGCCTTGAAAGACGAGGGCATTGACCTTATGGTCATGCCCGAAGGCTTGAAAGGCAGATTGCCGCGCTGACGGGTTCGCAGCGTCAACAAAGTGCCGAGTGGGCCTATAAGCCGGGTTCTGTCGTGAACGGTCATTTATCTTGTCTGCACGTTACCGTGCAGCTCCACGCACGCTACCCGAACGCGGACCGGGCCGGCCCATAGCGTTCCTATTCGCGCTTGCTCCGGATGGGGCTTGCCAAGCCGCCGTGTTGCCACGACGCTGGTGGTCTCTTACACCACCGTTTCAGCTTTTCCCTTTACGCCTTGCGGCGCAGGTGGGAGTCTTCTTTTCTGCGGCGCTTTCCGTCGGATCACTCCGCCCGGCCGTTAGCCGGCATCCCGCCCTCTGGAGCCCGGACTTTCCTCACGCGTGCTGCAATCAGCACATCGCGCGACCGTCTGGCCCACTCAGCAGTGCAAGAGTGTAGCACACCGTTGCCGCAGGCAATGGCACAACACAAGCGTTCGACACGATAAACCAAGAACCGCGCTATACAGTACAATAGGGTCGTCGATGGGCAACGTCGTCAGTCGAGACGCGACCGCGCTCCGCACCCCTCCGTCTACTATGTGCGTTCCCGCCTCCTCCCCGAGGCGGGATGTCGGCATTTTTTATGCATCGACAACCAAATAACGTGTGGACAGCCCGGCAGCATTGCGCATCTCGGCGCCAAATGCAAAAAGGGACCCGTCCATTGCGGACGGATCCCTTAAAACAAGTGATCGTCAAACCGATTTACTCGGCGTCGGTCTCCTCGTCCTTCTTCTCGGAAGGCAGCGGGGTAACCTCGATCTCGACGCCCAGAGTCTCAGCAGCAGACTTCATGGACAGGGAGATACGACGACGGTCGAGGTCGATCTCCATGACCTTGACCTGAACCTTGTCGCCCACATGGGTGACCTGAGAAGGCTGATCGACGTGCTTGTTGGCCATCTCGGAGATGTGCACCAGGCCCTCGATGCCCTCGCCCAGGTCGACGAAAGCGCCGAACGGAACAAGCTTGGTCACAGTGCCCTCGACGATAGCGCCGACGGGGTACTTCTTGACCAGTGCACGCCACGGATCCTCGGTGGTCTGCTTGAGACCCAGGGAGATGCGCTCGCGGTTGAGGTCGACGTCGAGAACCTCGACCTCGACCTCCTGGCCGACCTTGACAACCTCGGAAGGATGGTTGACGTGGTTCCAAGAGAGCTCGGAGATGTGGATGAGGCCGTCGATACCGCCGAGGTCGACGAAGGCGCCGAAGTCGACGATGGAGGAAACGGTGCCCTGGAGACGCATGCCAGACTTGAGCTTGGACAGGATCTCGGAGCGCTCAGCCTTACGGGACTCCTCGAGCACGACGCGACGGGAGAGGACGACGTTGTTGCGGTTGCGGTCCATCTCGATGACGCGGGCCTCGATGCGGGTGCCCATGTAGGAGGTGAGGTCCTTGACGCGACGGAGGTCGACGAGGGAAGCGGGCAGGAAGCCACGCAGGCCGATGTCGAGGATCAGGCCGCCCTTGACAACCTCGATAACCTCGCCCTCGACGTTCTCGCCGGAGTTGAACTTCTCCTCGATGCGGTTCCAAGCACGCTCGTACTCAGCACGCTTCTTGGACAGGACCAGACGACCGTCCTTGTCCTCCTTCTGGAGAACCAGAGCCTCGATGGGATCACCGAGTGCAACGATGTCTGCAGGGTTAGCGTCCTTGCGGATGGACAGCTCGCGGACCGGGATAACGCCCTCGGACTTGAATCCGATGTCAACGAGCACCTCGTCATGCTCGATCTTAACGACAGTGCCGTTAACGAGATCGCCCTCATCAAAGTCGGTAATCGTACCGTCGATGAGGTTGTTCATCTCCTCCTCGTTGACATCGTCAAGAGAGAAAATGGACGAGTTCTGAATCTCACTCAAAGGTGGACCCCTTTCGAACTACGGGGCCCCGATTGCTAGGACCTACAGAAGGGTGCGACAAGCACACAACGTTTAGGAACACTCGGGAGCCGACAGATACTAATGTGACGCTTATGCAATCACGTTCGTATAGGTTACGGGGAAATCATTTCGATTTCAAGCGTGAACTGCGATTTTTTACTCGTATGGAGACTTTTTCGCAATCTTGTGGACGACCGTCTCCATAAGTTGACGATAGGCAGTTAGGCATACGGCTTTGGGGTAAAGTATCCGGAGCCAACGATTCTGGAACGATTTTTCGAGAAAGGTGCCCGCGTGCTCAAAGCAGTCGTTTTCGATATGGACGAGACGCTTCTTAGCATCAACCTCAACGCGTTCATCCTTCGCTATTTTAAGGATGTCTCTTCGATGCTCGCGGATATCGGGCGCCGCAGTCGCGGTGGCACGATGGCACGCCTCGGCACCATCCTGGTCGACCTCAACGCCAATCGCCGCAGCGGCACGGACAACCGCACCAATCTTGAGTTTTACCAAGAAGAGGTCGAGCGCCGATGCGGGATCCGCCTCTCCGATCCCCTCATCTACGAGGCGTTTACCTACTACGACCGCGAAGTTCTTCCGTACAAGAACGACGATGTCATTAACGCCCACGCCATGCCGGGCGCACACGCCGCGCTCCAGGCCGTACAGGACGCAGGGCTGCGTTGCGCGCTCTTTACCAACCCCAGCTTTCCCCAGGGGGCCATCGAGTGCCGCATGGG
>JAXJLC010000289.1:0-8828 GCA_036297365.1 Collinsella sp. | reverse complement strand
GCCTCGAGGGCCTCGCCGCGGCCCGGGACCCCCGACAGGGAGTCCGGCACGCCCAGGGCGGTCCGCGCGATCACCGCGGCGTCGCGCTCGTCGGTCTTGGCCTCGCCGGCGAACAGGCCCGCGGCGCGGCTGGCGGCGAGGCCGGGCAGGTAGGCGACCCCGAGCCCCGCGGCGCGGGCCCGCCTCACGGCGAGGGACCCTATGTTGCGGAACTGGTCGACGACGACGAGCGTGCCGGCGGGCGCGGAGGCGAACAGCGTGTCGACCTCGGCCTCCCTGTTGCGGACGGGGGCGCTGGCCAGCACCTCCCCGTCGCGGTCGACCAGGCAGGCCCAGTGCGATGACTTGCCGACGTCCAGGCCGAGCACGGCCGCGGGTCTGGTGGATGTCGCTTTCACGGTGGTATCCTTCCGGTAGTCGTTCGACCGGATGGCCTCCCCCTCGGCACTCACATTACCAGCCGCGGCACCTGCCCGGCACTTTCCTATCAGCCGTCGGGGGCGGCGCGTCCCGCGCCGGCAGCACCCAACAGGCCCTCTCGGGGGCAGGGACGTTCGGCCGTGCGCGGGCGCCCGGTCGGCGGCCCGTTCTGGGCGCGCCTCAATCGTAGCCCGAGATGGTCCCGGGCTGACAATTTCGACTGTAATGGACGTTCTTAAACGACTGTCAAACAAGAACGTCCCCAACGTCAACTTTTGTCACGTCCAAGCGGCATTCTGTTTTTCGGAATGTCGCTTTCGTTTTATGCTGATTATTTCGCTAGCGTTGGTGGATATGTCGTGCGCCCTGCGTGTGACAATATAAGATGGTTAATTGCGTTAAACGGAATTCGATTGTTCTGAGGGTAGGGGATTTCTTTGGGTCGTACTGGGGATATGACGCCGCCTTTGCGTTGGCGGTTGGGTGTTGCTGGTGGGGTGGCGCTGGTTGTGCTGCTTGTTGACCAGTTGACCAAGCTTGCGGTTCGTGCCGTGGGCGATGCACTGCATGTGACCGTCATCCCCGGCGTGATCGACTTCCTGTTTGTCCGCAATATCGGCGCTGCCTTTAGCATGGGCGAGGGGCATGGCATCGCATTTGCCGTGCTGGCGCTGGCGGTCATTGTCGCCATTGCCGTGTACTTGCTCCGTGCGCCTCAGCTCGCTCGTCTTGAGGTTGTGGGCATGGCCATGGTTGCGGGCGGCGCCATCGGCAACGCGATCGATCGCCTTGTCTTTGGCTTCGTGACCGATTTTATCGCCACCACGTTCATCGACTTTCCCGTCTTTAACGTTGCTGATATCGGCATTACGGTCGGCGTCGTGCTGGCGCTCATTGGTTACATGTTCTTGAGTCCCGCCGCTCGCGAGGTCGATGCGACTGCCGAGCTCAACGCCCGTGACGAGGCCCGCGCCAAACGCAAAGCCAAGCAGCGTGGGGAGCGTGCCCGCAAGATTCGCGAAAGGAATGAGCGCTAATGGCCGACATCCATATTCTCGTTGCCGACGATTCCGCTGGTCAGCGTCTTGACGCCTATCTGGGCGCCAACGATGGCTGTCCCACGCGCTCTGCCTGTGCGCATCTGATCGAGGGCGGTGCCGTCGCCGTCAACGGCGAGACCTGCCTGTCAAAAAAGTATGCCGTACGCGTCGGTGACCGCATCTCGGTTGACTTGCCCGAGCCTCACGATCCCACCGATGTGATTCCCGAGGCCATCCCGCTCGACATTCGCTATGAGGACGACTATCTCATTGTGCTCTCCAAGCAGCGCGGGCTGGTGTCCCATCCCGCCCACGGCCACGAGAGCGGCACGCTTGCGAACGCCTTGGTCTACCACTGCGGTATCGATCATCTTGGTACCGTGCAGGGTGAGGACCGCCCCGGCATCGTGCATCGTTTGGATCGCGATACCTCGGGTCTCATGCTTGCGGCAAAGGACGACGACACGCAGCGCGCGCTTCAGAATCTCATTCGCACGCGTACGCTCGACCGCCGCTATATCACGCTTGTCCACGGGCACATCGCCATGGACGAGGGCACCATCAATACCGGTATCGCCCGCTCCACGCGCGACCGCGTCAAGATGGCGGTTTCGGACGACCCCTTTGCCCGTCAGGCCATTACGACCTTTAAGGTCCTCGAGCGCTTTGATTCCACGCGCTTTGACGACGGCTACACGCTTGTCGAGTGTCACCTGTTTACCGGGCGTACGCATCAGATTCGCGTGCATATGCGTCATATCAACCACGCCTGCGTGGGCGATCCACTTTACGGCAAGTGCGATGCGCGCGCCGACCAGGGCCTGACCAGGCAGTTTCTGCATTCCTGGCGCGTGGCGTTCGAACATCCCGTGACGGGGGAGCGCATTGAGTGCCGCGACGAGTTGCCGTGGGATCTTGCTGCGGTTCTCGATGATCTGGCTCCGCGCTCGCTCGGTCGCACGGCCGCTGGAGATGAAATCGTTCCGCAGCTCGGTCTTCTCGAAGCCTAGCCAGTATTAGGTGGTTTCTTGAACTCGGTAAGCCTGCGGTAAGATATACGATTGTTTACGTTACACGTTGCTGGGAGCCTGCATGCTCGCCTTTTTACAAACCAACACACCCATCGTGATCTTCAACCAGATTGTCGTCACGCTGCTCACGGTCTGCTTTCTGTACCAGGTGGTCTTCTTTGTCATTGGCGCTCTTCGTGGCGAGGTCGCGCCTCCCAAGGCCAAAAAACTCCATCGCTATGCCTTTTTTATCGCGGCGCATAACGAGGAAGCCGTAATTGCCAATCTCGTACGCTCCATCAAGGACCAGGACTATCCGTCCGAGCTTATCGAGGTCTTTGTCGTTGCCGACGCCTGCACCGACAACACCGCGCAGCTCGCACGCGAGGCCGGTGCCATTGTTTACGAGCGCAATGACCTGGCCCGAAAGGGCAAGAGCTGGGTCATGGACTTTGGTTTCGATCGCATTCTCAACGAGTATCCCGACACGTTTGAGGGCTACTTTATCTTCGATGCCGACAACGTTATCTCCCGCGATTACGTGTCCAAGATGAACGATGCCTTTGACCAGGGCTTCCATGTGGTCACGAGCTATCGCAATTCCAAGAACTTCGGCAGCTCGTGGATCTCGGCTGCTAATGCCACGTGGTATCTACGCGAGGCGCGCTTCCTCAACAACGCGCGCAATATCTGTAAGACGTCCTGCGCTGTTTCGGGTTCGGGTTACCTTATCTCGTCAAGCGTTATCGAGGGCATGCACGGTTGGCAGTTCCACACGCTGACCGAGGACATTCAGTTCACTACGTTCTGCGCTATTCACGGTATTCGCATTGGCTATGCGCCGGCGGAGTTCTTTGACGAGCAACCCGTGACGTTCAAGGCATCCTGGAAGCAGCGTATGCGCTGGACCAAGGGCTTTTACCAGGTGTTCTTTACCTACGGTAAGCATCTGGTCAAGTCGACGTTCCGCTATCATCGCTTTGCCGCCTACGACATGTTCATGACGATCGCCCCGGGTATGCTGCTATCGCTGATCTCGATGCTCGCTAATGCGACGTTCTTGATTGTGGGTGGCCTTTCGCATGGTTTCTTGGCAACCGAAGTCGAGATGCAGGCGTGCGCCGCTTCGCTCATTATGACCTTCGCCATGATGTATCAGACGTTCTTTATCCTGGCGCTGCTCACGACTATCTTTGAGTACAAGCATATTCACTGCGCGCAAAAGTGGCGCCTGGTGACTAACCTGTTTACCTTCCCGATCTTTATGTTCAGCTATATCCCCATCACGGTGGCCGCGCTGTTCCTGAAGGTCGACTGGGTGCCGACGCAGCACGCCGTCAACGTTACCCTTGACGAGGTCATGCAAGGCGCCAAATAACCACCACCAAAACCACCGCAAAGGGGACAGGCACCTTTGTGGTGGTTTTTGCTTTTGCGATGCAGCTCGAGGAGGAGTCCGATGGCCTATATCCCGTTTTGGATTTGCATCTTTGCCGGCGTGGCAATTGATGCCCGAGAGCGACGGTTTCCCAATGGGCTTGCCGGCGCATGTGCCGTGGCGGCGTTGGCGGGCGTTTGGCTCGACCTCGGTTTGAACACAGCGCTTGACCACGCCGGTCTTGCGGTCATCGTCTACCTTGCCCTTGTGCTCACTGAGTCGCTCTGGCGGCGCCTTCGCCACGCCCCGGGCATCGGCATGGGGGATGCCAAGGCGCTCTTCGCGCTTTGCACGCTCGACCCTATGGGTGGCATCGTGGCATTTGCCGTCGCACTCCTGGCCCTGGCCCTCTCCTGCCTCTTCACAAAATCACGCTCCCTGCCATTGCTCCCGTTTTTGGTGCCGATTTTTGCCATAATCGAGGTCGTGGGCTGCACTTTGTAACCGATTGCGCATCCTTCTTAAGGAGCATGCCATGGCAACTAATCAAGAAACGGCCGTCATTAAGGCGCGCATGGACCGTATTCCCTCGGCGTTGTCGCCCGAACTTGTCGAGCGCATTGCCGCCGATCGTGCTTCGGGCTATGTCAACCCGTATCGTTGCAACGACGATCAGGTCATTCGTCGTATTGATCGCGCCGCCGACAAAGGCACGCTTATGCGCCCGGCGTTTATGCGCGATACCGAAAAGATACTTCATCTTCCGGCGTACACCCGTTATGCAGGCAAAACGCAGGTCTTTAGCTTCCGTAGCAATGACGATCTGTCACGCCGCGGTTTGCACGTGCAGCTCGTCTCCCGCATTGCGCGCGATATCGGTCGCGCCCTGGGGCTCAATTGCGATCTGATCGAGGCGATTGGCCTGGGTCACGACTTGGGACACACGCCTTTCGGCCATGCCGGCGAGCGTTTCCTCAACGATATCTATCATGAGCGTACGGGGCGTTATTTTTTCCATAACGTGCAGTCGGTCCGCGTGCTCGACACACTGTACGGCCGCAACGTGTCGCTCCAGACGCTCGACGGCGTGCTATGCCATAACGGCGAGTACGAGCAGCGTGTGTTTGAGCTCTCGGACATGAGCTCCTTTGACCAGTTTGACCAGACGGTTGAGGATTGCATTGCCACGGGCTATAGCGCAATTGGGCATCTGCGTCCCATGACGCTCGAGGGCTGCGTCGTTCGTATCTCGGATATTCTTGCCTACGTCGGTCGTGACCGTCAGGATGCGATCGCGGCGGGCCTGCTGTCACCCGACGCTTTTGATGATGGCCGGGGCGGTGCCTACAACAGTTGGATCCTCACGCATGCCTCCATCGATATCGTTGAGCACAGCTATGGTAAGCCGCGCATCGAGATGAGCGAGGACCTGTTTGAGGAAATCCGCCGAGCCAAGCGCGAGAACTACGAGAAGATCTATAGCAAGGGCGGTATCGAAGGCGATTCCGAGGTGGAGCTGCGCGAGGCGTTCGAAAAGCTCTACGACCGTTGCCTGCGGGATCTAAACAGTGGTGACGAGTCCTCGTACATCTTTAAGCACCATATTTCGCGCATTGAGCAGCAGCTTTCCTACTACGATCGCACCTATGCCTGGCAGGACGACAAGGATCAAGCCGTGGTGGATTATATCGCGAGCATGACGGACGGTTATTTCTGCGAACTGACGAGCAAGCTGTTCCCCGGTCTGGAGTTTCCGCACCGTACCTATATTAACGAACGGTAGTTCGTATATATTCGGCATACTGTTAGTGGAAAACGTTTTTGATTGATACACGGGATGGCTATGGACGACCTTTTTTCTGCTTCGACGCGCGAGCGTTCCTTTCAGAATGCGCCGCTTGCGGTGCGTATGCGCCCCAATTCGCTCGACGAGTATGTGGGCCAGCAAAAGGCCGTCGGTAAGGGCTCATGGTTGCGTGCCGCGATCGAACACGACGTGCTTTCCAGTGTGATTTTGTATGGGCCGGCCGGTACGGGTAAGACGACGCTGGCCCATATTATCGCCAACCATACTAAGAGCGAGTTTGTCGAGGTCAGCGCTGTGACGGGCACCGTGAAGGACTTGCGCCGCGTGATTGATGAGGCCAAGACGCGCCTGAATACCTACGACCGCCGCACCATTCTATTCATCGATGAGATTCACCGCTTCTCTAAGTCGCAGCAGGATGCCCTGCTGCATGCAGTTGAGAACCGTACCGTCATTATGATTGGCGCCACGACGGAGAATCCGTACTTCGAGGTCAACTCGGCGCTGCTCTCACGTGGTCGCGTCGTGGAGCTTGAGCATTTAAAGGACGAGGATATCGCCATGCTTATCGAGCGTGCGCTCGAGGCACCTCAGGGCCTGAACGGCAAATTCTCGGCCGATGAGGATACGGTTAAGACCATTTGCACGCTGGCAGCGGGTGACGCTCGCTCGGCGCTCACGACGCTTGAGCTTGCGAGCGAGATTGCCGTCACGCGTCCCGATACCGAGGGAACGCCAGCGCCTGCGGCGGGGGAGCGCTATCCCATCACCGTGGATGACGTGAAGATCGCCAACCCGCGTCGCGGCTTTACGTATGACAAAAACGGCGACATGCACTACGACATCATCAGTGCGTTTATTAAGTCTATGCGCGGTAGCGACCCCGATGCCACGATCTATTGGCTCGCGCGCATGATCGATGCTGGGGAGGATCCTAAGTTTATCGCTCGCCGCATTATGATTCACGCTTCTGAGGATGTTGGCAACGCCGACCCGCAGGCGCTTTTGGTGGCGCATGCTGCCTTTAAATCTGCTGAAGTTATTGGCTATCCTGAATGTCGCATTAACCTTGCACAAGCTGCGCTCTATGTGTGCTTGGCGCCCAAGTCCAATGCGTGCGAGGCCTCGATCGATGCGGCGCTAGCCGATATCCACAGCAGTGGTCTTCGCGAGGTGCCCAGCTACCTGCGCGATCGCCATCGCCCGGGCAGCGATGAATACGGTGTGTATAAGTATCCGCACGATTATCCCGAAGGCTGGGTCGATCAGCGCTATTTGCCCGAAGGCTTGGAACGCGGTGCATTTTGGCAGCCTGCCGGCCGCGGTTGGGAAGAATGGCGCGTAGAGCAAAGTGAACGCGACCGCAGCGGGAATGCACCGAAGTAGCTGCTGATAATTTTGTCCCACGTTGCTGCTCATGGCATGTTCGGTCCCCTTTGGGGTACCATGGAAACCGTCTGTATATCGATTCCTTTGGGAGGCTTGTATGAGTCCCATTCAAATCGCCCTGCTGCTGCTCGCTGTTGCCGGCGTGTGGGCCATCGTTGAGCTCGCGCTTACCCTGCGCAAGACCCGCACCGTTGTCGACTCGCTCGATAAGACCGTTAACGACCTCAACAACACCATCGCCGAGGCTCAGCCTGTGGTGGCAAAGCTCGATGGCGCTGTCGATGAGCTTACGCCGGCGCTTGCCCAGATGGAGCCGCTGCTTAAGTCGAGCAAGACGGCAGTTGATGCCCTTACCTCCAATCTCGTAGAGGTCGAAGCCGTGGTTCGCGACATTTCTGAGGTCACCGGTAGCATGGCCGAGGCCAGCAATGCTGTGTCGAGCGTGACTGATTCTGCGGCAGGTGCCGTGCAGAAACTCTTTAACAAGGTGAAGGCTCCCGCGGCCGACGCTGAGTGCAAGCTTTCCGCTGCCGAAGAAGCCGAGCAGCCGACCGAGCGTGTCCTGATTGGCGAAGCCGGGGACGATGTCGCTGCTGGTGACAATGATGCACAGAAGCCTGCTGCTAAAGCAGCCCAGTATTACACCTACACGCCCGCCGAGACCTCTGAGGAGTCCTGCGATGAGTAGCGAAGCAACTTGCCCCATTACGCTGACCGTTGCCGGCGACCCGCGTCTGGCGCGCCTTGTGCGCATGACGGCGGCAAATGTCGGTGCGCTCTGCTCCATGTCCGTCGATCGCATCGAGGACATTCGTATGGCTGCCGAGGAAGCATTTATTTTCGGCTGCACGGCTGTTGATTCCGATGACATCTCGATCAAATTCGATGTCGACGAATCTCACGTTGGCATGACCTTTACCTTTGGCGACCAGGCCACCGTCGACGAGGATGACCAGGCCGCTGTGTATGCCGAGCTCATTTTGGCGAGCGTGTGCGACTCCTACGAAAAGACTGCGGCGCCCCTGACGCTTTCCCTCGACCTCAAGGCGGATATCTAATATGACCGAACGTTCCCGGAGCGGTAAGACCGCTTGGGACAAGGAGAAAACCCGCGAGCTGTTTCGTCGCTATAAAGAGACCGGTGACCCGGACGCACGCGAGCAGCTCGTCATGTCCCACATGAACCTGGTAAGGTTTCTTGCCAACAAGTTTAAGAACCGCGGCGAGCCGCTCGATGACCTGATGCAGGTTGGTTATTTGGGCCTGCTCAAGGCTATCGACCGCTTTGACCCTGAGCGCGGACTCGAGTTCACCACGTTTGCCACGCCTACCATCTTGGGCGAGATCAAGCGTCACTTCCGCGACAAGGGCTGGAGCGTGCGCGTGCCCCGTCGCTTGCAGGAGCTCTCGGCCAAGGTCAACCAGGCTACCGATAAGCTCACCAACGAGCTACAGCGCTCGCCTAAGGTTGAGGAAATCGCTGAGTACTTGGACGTGACGGTCGATGAGGTGCTGGAGGCCATGGAATCGTCTTCGGCCTATACCTCGGTGCCCATCGAGGCTCCTGGTGCGTCCGATTCGGACGATGCCCCCTCGATTCTCGACCGTTACGCCGACGATGACAACGAGCTCGACTTTACCGATGACCGCCTGGTGATCGAGGAAGCCATCCGCGATTTCTCGCCGCGTGAGCGCGAGGTGATCGAGCTGCGCTTTGTGAAGGGCATGACCCAGATCGAGATTGCCAAGAAGCTGGGCATCTCGCAGGTGCAGGTCTCGCGTCT
>JAXJLC010000288.1:0-3697 GCA_036297365.1 Collinsella sp. | reverse complement strand
CCCCGGCGACGAGGTCATTATCCCCACGCCGGCCTTTGGCCTGTACGAAAGCATCGTCGTGGCCAACCACGCCAAAGCGGTCTTTTTGGATACAGAGCCTGAGCAATTCCAGATTGACGAGGACGCACTACGTGCTTGCGTGACGCCGGCGACCAAGGCCATCGTCATCTGCACGCCCAACAATCCTACGGGTTGCATCCTCAACACGGCGTCGCTCGACGCCGTGGCACACGTGGCGGAGCAGGCGGGCATCTACGTGGTCTGCGACGACGTATACAACCGCCTGGTTTATGTGGATGGCTACGAGCGCTTTGCCCAGCGTCACCCGGAGCTGCGTGAGCAGACGGTCGTCATCGAGAGCTTCTCCAAGCCCTGGGCTATGACCGGCTGGCGCCTGGGCTGGCTCGCAGCGGCAACCCCCGTCATCGCCGAGATTGCCAAGGCTCACCAATACTTAGTATCGAGCGCCGTCTCCTTCGAAATGGACGCCGCAGCCCGAGCCCTGACCGTCGACCCAACCCCCATGCTCAAAGTCTACCGAGCCCGCCGCAAACGCGTGCTCGCAGCCTTAAACGCCATGGGCCTCGACGTAGTGGAACCAGCCGGCGCCTTCTACGCCTTCCCCAGCATCAAACAATTCGGCCTAACCAGCGAAGCCTTCTGCATCAAAGCCATCAAAGAGGCAAACGTAGCCCTAGTCCCGGGCGACTGCTTCGGAACCGAAGGCCACATCCGCCTAAGCTACTGCGTCTCCGACAAAGATCTGGACGAAGGTCTAAATCGCCTGTCCACCTTCATTTCAACCTTATAGCCCAACGGGACGCAACACATCAGCCCACCGACATAAGAGTTATGCGTGGGGCGCGTCGCTCAACGGACACGAGGATTCGCAACAAAGTTACCGCAGCTCCGGCCGGGAGGGGCAGGGCGAGTTTTCCGTAGATTCCGCACGAGCCGAAGAGCACTTAATGTGCTCTTCGTGCGAGCCCAGGACTTGACCGAGCGGAAAACTCGCCCTGCCCCTCCCGGCCGGAGCGTATGCAGGGTTTGTGTACGAATCCTCGCGCCCGTTGACCGACGCCGGGGCCCCCGCCATAATACTTTCGGTTCACGCACGAATCCGCTGCCAGAGACAGCCGGTGCAAACGGGCATCGCCCGCGAGCTTAATGGGATATCCCGCCAGCCGAGGTGGTCGAGTAGATATGTCTTCTCGCCCCCGTCGCTCATGCAGCGCGGGGGCTTTCTTTTTGGACATGCCCCCGTCACGTCCTTGTGGCGGACCGTGCCCGGAAAGAATTCGAGGAGGTGTAATTCATGCCCCAGCAGTACAAAATCGACAAGGTTGCAGAGATCGAGTCCCGTATCGCCGAGAACGCCGGTCTGTTCGTCGTCAACTACAACGGTCTGACGGTTAAGCAGGCTCAGGAGCTGCGTCATCAGCTTCGCGAGTGCGGCGCCGAGATGAAGGTCTACAAGAACAACCTGGTCAAGATCGCTCTCAAGAACCAGGAGCAGCCCGAGCTCGACGAGATCCTCGCCGGCCCCGTCGCTTATGTGTTCTACGAGTCCGAGCCGGTCGAGGCCGCTAAGGCCCTTAAGGACTTCTCTGCTAAGTCCAAGGGCGTCCTTGAGATCAAGGGCGGTATCTCCGACGGCAAGGCCGTTTCCGCTGATGATGTTAAGGCTATCGCCGAGCTGCCCACCAAGGATCAGCTTCTCGGCCAGATCGCCGGTCTCATCTCCGGTTTCGCTCGCGACATCGCTGTCTGCGTCAACGGCGTTTCCTCTGGTCTCGCTCGTTCGATCCAGCAGGTCTCCGAGCAGAAGGCAGCCTAGTCGCTGTTTTCACCCGCGGCGGCAACGCCGCACCCCTGGCGCATTCGCGCCGTGTTTTAACTGATCTCCGTGCACAGACACGGAAACCGAAAGGACTTAGAAATGGCTAAGCTTACCACCGATGAGATCATCGATGCTCTTAAGGAAATGACCCTTCTCGAGGCTTCCGAGCTCGTCAAGGCTATCGAGGACACCTTCGGCGTTTCCGCCGCTGCTCCTGCCGCCGTTGTCGCCGCTCCCGCTGCTGGCGCTGCTGAGGCCGAGGAGAAGACCGAGTTTGACGTCGTGCTCGAGGGCTTCGGCGACAACAAGATCCAGGTCATCAAGGCCGTCCGTGAGCTCACCAATCTTGGCCTGAAGGAGGCCAAGGAGGTCGTCGAGGGCGCTCCCAAGGCTGTTCTCGAGGGTGCCAAGAAGGAGGACGCCGAGGCTGCCAAGGAGAAGCTCGAGGCTGCTGGCGCTGCTGTCACCCTCAAGTAATCAGGCTTTCTCGCCAGATTTCTTTGCAGACGGGGTTCGCATTGCGAGCCCCGTCTTTTTTGTTATGACCCCTCTATTTTGCTGGCTCGGCATGCAAATTGCTGCCGTTTGCGGTGCTTTGGGGTCGCTACCGCTGGGCGATAAAATTGCACCATTCGAGCATTAATTTGCGTTGACCTGCTGAAGAATGGCGCTTGCCTGCATTAACGTTAATTAACAGCGGTAAGATAACCCGGTATCGCAATTTGGTCTGCGGCCGGTGAGCCGCATGCACGGGCGCTATTTGCGCCTGCGAAAGGATCCTTGAATACTATGAAGGCAATCATCCCCGCCGCCGGTCTTGGCACGCGTTTTCTGCCTGGCACCAAGTGCACGCCCAAAGAAATGCTGCCGGTGCTCGACAAGCCGGTCATCCAGTACGTCGTTGAGGAGGCGCTCGACCCCGAGGAGGTCGACGATGCCATTATCGTCACCTCGCCCGGCAAGCCCGAGCTGCTGAACTACTTCCAGCCCGACCGTTCGCTCGAGAACCTGCTGCGCGAGCGCGGTAAGGACGCCTACGCCGACGCTGTCGCCCATGCGGGCGGTATGCCGGTCGACTTCCGCTATCAGTACGAGCCCAAGGGTCTCGGTCACGCCATTCGCTCTGCCGCCGACGCTGTGGCAGGGGAGAACTTCCTGGTTCTTCTGGGCGACTACGTTGTGCCCAACCGTGATATCTGCGACAAGATGCTCGCCGTTTCCAAGGAGCACGGTGGCGCTTCGGTTATCGCCGTCGCTGCTTGCTCGCCCGAGGAAGTCAGCCGCTACGGCGTTATCGCCGGTGAGCGCGTCGGTTCGCTCGAGGGTGCCGAGGACGTTGCCGATACAGAGCCGGGCGCTGTCTGGCGCATCGGCGGTCTGGTCGAGAAGCCCGCTCCCGAGGCGGCTCCGTCCAATCTGTACATCGTCGGTCGCTACCTGCTGAGCCCACTGGTCATGGACCTGCTGGCAGATCAGCAGGCCGGCAAGGGCGGCGAGATCCAGCTCACCGACGCCATGGCCCGTTCGCTCGACCGCGAGGCCATGTATGCCGTCGTCATTGACCCGCTGTCGGGCTACGACACCGGCACTCCCTCTGGCTGGATGGCCACCAACGCCCTCATGGCCGCAAGCGACCCCCGCTTTGCCGATGCCTTCTGGGATGCCATCGACGAGCGCGGCGGCTTGATGCGCAAATAAGCCTTCGGGCATCGACATTTACGGGTGCGGACTTCGGTCTGCACCCGTTTTTTATGCGAGCCGCAGCTTGGCTCCGGAAAGTGCGACCCACAATTCGGACGAATTTTGGGATGTGCTTTCCGGTTGGGGCCCCTAGCGGGGTAGCGCACAGAGATGTGG
>JAXJLC010000287.1:0-3580 GCA_036297365.1 Collinsella sp. | reverse complement strand
GCCTTGTACACGGTCGGCGGCGCGGTGATGGTCTCCTTCGCGGCGGCGAACGCACCGGTCTTCCACACGACGCTGCCCGCGTCCATACCGCCGCGGTTGATGATGACACCGCCCGCGTCGTTCTTGTCGCTCGCGGGCACGTACTCGAGCTGCATGCTGCCATCCGTCGCCGTGAGACTCGAGCGGTAACCGTTGGGCGCCTTTGTTTCCTTCAGGAGGTAGTACTTGTAATGTTACTCTTTATAAAGGTCATCGAAGTTGATAACGCCGTTGTCCGCCTTATTTGTGAGCGTCAGTTGTCCATTCGCGTTCGTGGTGCCGGAGCCAAGTAGGTTATTTGGATTGGCGGTCGTGTCAGCGAAGCTCTCGTCTGTCTTGTACAGCGCGAACTGAGCACCCTCCACCAGACCGCCATCCTGGTCGAACTTGATAATGTCGGACTCGGGAACCGTCACGAGGTTGAACTTGAGCCTCATGTTGGAGTCGGTGGCGCCACGCTCCAAGTAGAAGAACTTGAGCGTGTGGTTGGTGCTGTCAGCGAAGGTGTTGCCGTTGAAGCCCGAAATATCCCGCCCCGCATCCTTGAACTTGCTTTCCAGCGTACCATTTGCGGAATTGTTAACGCTGATGTCGCCCGTTTGGAAGTTAATGGTCAGATCAGCACTGGTGTGGATGCCGCCAATGTCGCCCACGAGGACATCGTCAATGAACACCCAGACGTCGTCGTCTCCGGCGAACTCGAAGGTCATGGGCTTGCCAGCGTTCGTTTTGCCATCCTTCGGCTGCACGAATCGCGTGGACATTGAGAGGCCGAAATAATGGTTGAGGGGTTTGTTACCGTTATATTGAGGGTCAGCGACGTTCTGCGACGTAATGCCGTTCGGGACGAGTTTGCCGTCCTCTTCCTTGAATACCTCATCGGCCGCATCGAAGGGGAAGAACTGGCCTACTGTCTGAGGCCCAGACCCCGCTTGCTTAACGCCGGCAGCATTGTAGACATCAAATGCATTCTTATTGGCGTTGTACGCCGCGTAGTTCTGCGAGCTGTCATACTCGTAGTAGCCGCCCTTGACCCGCAACAAACCCGTCACACCCATATGGGATATCTTGCCCGTATGGACGGAGGAATCAAACAGGTAGCCGAGGGATTCTCCCTCCCAGCGGTCGGTGAGTCTCGGGTAACCACCGGCAAGAACGTTGTTCACGATGCCGGTGCGGACCTGGGAGCCACCCGTATACTTGTTAAGATCCTCGCTGGCTCCTTGATCCTTGAACTGGAACTTGTGGCCTGCGTTGACGCCGCCGCTGCCGGAAACCGACAGATGGTCATCGGGATTCACCCAGTAATCAAACAGGTTGATCGTCGTCCCCGAGGGCGAGGTCGTCGGAACCGTGTGGCCGGAGATCGCCGCCTCGGCACGAAGCGGCAGGAAGAAGCTCGCCGTCAGCGCGACGGCGAGGGCCAGAACAATCGCATATGGCGAAACCGGGCGCAGCCCACGACGGCGGCCATAAGACATGACGGACCACCGCTCGCGCGGCCGGTGTTCACCAGGAAGTTCCCTGCTTAGACACCCCCCGGTAGCAATATTCACGAGTCGAGACGTCGTCTCTCTGAGCTCCTGCATAATTTCCTCCCCAGTCACACGGCGACCTGCCCGGGTGCTCCCCGGGGGCCGAGGCAGTCTGGCACATGCCCGCAGTCGTTCAAGGAATACCAACCCCAGCATATGTCTCTTAAGATATCTTAGTCTTTTTCTATAACAATTTTTGTCTCATTACCGATGAAATCGGCTCAGTCCCCTTGTCGCATTCTAGAGCGTGTGGAGCAGGGCGATGAGGAAGCGGATGCCTTGGAGGTAGGCGCGACGAGTGATGCGCTCGTTGGTGCCGTGGACACCGCGGTCGCATTCGTCATCGTCGACCACAAAGGCGGAGAAGCGGATGCACTCGTGGCAAATGCGCTGGTAGTTGGCGGCATCGGTTGCACCAATCACGGTCGAGGGCACGATGCTCATCGGCTCTTGACCCACCGCAGACGATCTGTTTTCCTCCATCCCCTTGGGATTACGGAAATAGCGGGCGGCGATGGCGCGGACGGCCTCGAGCCCCGGACCGCCCACGCGCGGGGACGGTGAGGACTCGGAGCTGCCGGGGCCCAGCTCGACCTCGACTCGGCCAGCGAGCCCAGCGGTGGCAACGGCCTCGCGGCAGCAGGCCACGACATCGGCCACGCTCGTACCCTCGAGCATGCGGAAGTTGACATTGGCCCACATATCCTGCGGCATTACGTTGGCACCGGTACTGCCGCCTTCGATTTGCGTGGGCGCGCAGGTGGTGGTCACAAGCGGGTACAGCTTTTTGCTGGCGAGGCAGTCGCGCACGATGGCATCCTTGCTGGTAGCAATCTCGTCTGCGGTATAAAGCCCCAGCTCGACGAGCTGCGCGGCAAGCAGATCGGTCACACGCGCCGGCCACTCGATATCGCAAATCGCGGTAATAGCGCGGCTGAGCACTTCGAGCGACGTGCCACCGTAAGGGTTGGAAGAATGCCCGCCTTCGCTTCTCGTCTTGAGCACGATATCGGCATAGCCCTTCTCGGCAAGATCGGCATGCATAAGCCAACCCGCACCTGCGCTGTACTCGGCAGCCGCAACGATACGATAGTCGCCCTCGTCGATCAGGTACTCAAGTTCAACGCCACGCTCCTCGAGCGCGCGGCCAATGGCACCCGCGCCGTACTGCGTAGTCTCCTCATCCTGGCCAAAGGCCAGCAGCAGGGTTCGTTCGTGTTGCCAGCCATGCGCCAGCGCATACTCAACGGCCTCCAGGATTCCCGCAACCTGGTCTTTCATATCGATGGCGCCGCGACCCCAAATATAGGTGTCGTCCACGTGCCCGCTAAAGGGATCGTGCGTCCAGTCCGTCTCGGTGCCCGGCACCACGGGAACCACGTCCATGTGGCCCATGAGCATAATGGGCTTGAGGGCAGGGTCGGAACCGCTAAGCGTCACCAATAGCGAATGGTCGATAAGCTCGACCTTACCCGCCGTAAATACGTGCGGCCAAGCCTGCTGCATATACGCGCGCAGGTCGTCGAACGGCTGCCAGTTCACCGCCTCGGCATCCATACTCGAGATGGTCGGAAACGACAGCACGCGGCCCAGGCGCTCGCACGCACCAGCTTCGTCCAAATCGGCAAAATCATCCTCATGCGCAAAGAAGCGCCAAACCTCGGCCATGACATCCTTTCGATTGTGATGACGAGGGCCGCCCCACGGGAGCGGCCCTGTCATGCAAACATTTGCGGTCGGTTACTTGTCCTCGAGATAACGCGAGAGGAACTCGCGGGTGCGCTGGTGTTTGGGGTTGCCAAAGATCTCGGCCGGCGCGGCGTCCTCGAGCACCACGCCCTGGTCCATAAAGACCACGCGGTCGGACACGGTGCGTGCGAAGGCCATCTCGTGGGTAACGACGACCATGGTCATGCCGTCGGCGGCGAGCTTGCGCATGACGTCGAGCACCTCGCCCACGATCTCGGGATCGAGCGCGGAGGTAGGCTCGTCAAACAGCATGATCT
>JAXJLC010000286.1:0-6807 GCA_036297365.1 Collinsella sp. | reverse complement strand
TCCATGCGGTTGTTGGTGGTCTTGGCGTAGCCGCGCGAAAGCTCGGAGGTGAAGGTCTTGCCGGCGGGGTTGGTGTATTTGAGCACGGCGCCGTAGCCGCCGCGTCCCGGATTTGATCGGGCCGAGCCGTCGGTATAGATGATGACCTTCACATGGTTCCTTTCGTTGGGTATGTTTCGTGCGAGTGACCATTGTAGCGCCATGCCCGCCGGGGGCTAGCAATCTACGATTTCTACCCCGTCTTCCGACAGTTGGTTGGCATGGATGATGCGGTTGAGCTCGTCGAGGTATTGCTGCAAGAGGGGAGAGGGCTTGCGATCGTCGTGCATGATATAGCCTACGTGCATCGTTGGGGCGTCTGCTAACGGGATCGATGCCATACCCCATTGCATTTCATTGGAGAGGACGCCGGTCGACAGGGTGTAACCGTTCGACGTGATAAGTAAGTTAGTAAGTGTTCCGCGGTCCGAGATTCGTATGTTGCGGTCGCAAGGGATATAGCTAAAAGGTTCCTCGGCGTAATAGAAGGAGTTTGAGGTTCCCTGCTCAAAGCTGTAGCGCGTATAGGGCGTGAGGTCGGCAAGGGACAGCTGAGGGCGGCGTGCGAGCGGGTGGCGCTCGCTAACGAAGACGTGGACCGTCGCGTCGAATAGGGGATGGAAGCTTGCACGGGCATCGGCGAAGGCCTTCTGCAGAACGCGGGCGTTAAAGTCATCCAGATACAGAATGCCGATATCGCTGCGAAACGCACGGACGTCATCAATGATCTGCGATGTGGTGGTCTCGCGCATGATGAACTCGAACTTGCTGTCGCGGCAGCGCTCGACTACGTTGACAAAGGCCTCGACCGAAAACGCGTAGTGCTGGGCCGAGATGGCAAGGCGGGCCTGAGGTGTACCGCCGTCCTCGTAGCGGGCCTCGAGCATGTCGGCCTGCTCTACGACCTGGCGTGCATAACCCAAAAGCTCGGTGCCGTCGTTGGTGAGTGCAACACCGCGGCTAGAGCGCGTAAAGATTTCGATATGAAGTTCCTGTTCCAGGCTTTTGACGGCGTTGGAGATATTGGACTGTGCGGTATAGAGGCGCTGAGCTGCGGCGTTGATTGAACCGGACTCTGCCACGGCGATCAAAAAGCGAAGCTGCTGGAGGGTCATCGGCGCCCGTCCTTTCGATAGTTATCTATAAAACCGATAACAGGCTAGCGCTTTTAAGTGATTGACCGAGGGAAACAATGCTCGTACTATTCAAAACACACAAAGGCGGTAGGTAATTAAGCCAACCACGGAACCGGGATGCGAAAGGAGGCCCGCATATGAATTGCTTACCAAGACGAATGCCGGGCTCCTGTTTGCGCCCGTCGGCGTGATCAGGAGACAGCGACTTACTTCTCTTTTTTTATTTACTTTTGTTCGATCAAGGAGATCATCATGAGCCAGTTCATCAACAACCCCGAGCACACCTTTGGTTTCGATACCCTGCAGCTGCACGTTGGCCAGGAGAGCGCCGATCCTGCATCCGACTCCCGTGCCGTGCCTATCTACCAGACCACGAGCTATGTGTTCCGCAATTCCCAGCACGCCGCCGACCGCTTTGGTCTTGCCGACGCCGGTAACATCTATGGCCGTCTGACCAACTCCACCCAGGGTGTCTTCGAGGACCGTATCGCCGCACTCGAGGGTGGCGTGGCAGGTCTTGCCGTCGCCTCTGGCGCTGCTGCCATCACCTATACCCTGCAGGCTCTTGCCCAGGCCGGTGACCACGTGGTGGCTCAGAAGACCATTTACGGTGGCTCCTACAACCTGCTGGAGCATACGCTCTCCCAGTTTGGCGTCGAGACCACGTTTGTCGATGCCCATAACCTGGAAGAGGTCGAGGGTGCCATCAAGGACAACACCACGGTCATCTATCTCGAGACGCTCGGCAACCCCAACTCCGACATCCCCAACATCGACGCCATCTCCGAGATCGCCAAGAAGCACGGTCTGCCGGTTGTCGTCGACAACACCTTCGGCACCCCGTATCTGTTCCGTCCGCTGGAGCATGGTGCCAACATCGTCGTCCACTCCGCAACCAAGTTCATCGGCGGCCACGGTACCTCGCTGGGCGGCGTGATCGTCGACGGCGGTAACTTCGATTGGAAGGCGAGCGGAAAGTACGCGCAGATCGCCGAGCCCAACCCCTCCTACCATGGCGTCTCGTTTGCCGAGGCTGCCGGTCCCGCCGCCTTCGCAACCTATGTCCGCGCCATCCTGCTGCGTGACGAGGGCGCCTGCATCAGCCCGTTCAACGCCTGGGTCCTGCTCCAGGGCACCGAGACTCTGTCGCTGCGCGTTGACCGTCATGTCGAGAACACCAAGAAGGTCGTTGAGTTCCTGGCTGGTGACAGCCATGTTGCCAAGGTGAATCACCCGAGCCTGCCTGAGCACCCCGATCACGAGCTCTATCAGAAGTACTTCCCCAACGGCGGTGCCTCGATCTTTACCTTTGAGATTAAGGGTGGCCAGGAGGCAGCTTGGAAGTTCATTGATCATCTGCAGGTGTTCTCGCTGCTCGCCAACGTGGCCGACGTCAAGTCGCTCGTCGTGCACCCGGCTACCACCACGCACTCCCAGCTGTCTGCCGAGGAGCTCGCCGAGCAGAACATCACGCCCTCCACGATCCGTCTTTCCATCGGTACCGAGAATGCCGAGGATATCATTTGGGATCTGAAGCAGGCCTTCGCCGCGCTGGACGAGTAAGGCGACTTGTGCAAGGACCCCTTGCGACTCGATAGGTATAACTGTATAAAATGCCTGCTCAAGGCGCCTGTGCGAACAATGGTTGCACAGGCGCCTTTTTTGCATAGAGAGGGCGCAAAAACAGGGTTTTTGACACGCTTTATGCATTCGAGTTGTGGAAAACTCCTGTTGAGAGGATGTGAGTTTTACGCAATTGACGTGCGCCTTTTAAGTAAAACCGCAGGTCGCGATTTGCTCGGGGTACTATGCAGCGCGATCGAATCACACGCAGCTCAAACGCAGCAAAAACGCACTACGGAGGTTTCCAGCTACATGAGGATTGATTCACGAAAACCGAAAGCCGCCGCCCTTTCCGCCGCTCTGACCGTGGCACTTTTGGCGGGCGCCGGTGCAACTGATGCCCACGCCGCAACACTGTCCGATACGGTTGGATCTACGCCGTCCGAGACGACGCTGGTGCAGCCCGTTGACTATCGCGGCGATGGTTATGGTTCCATGCAGGAGTGGAACGCCTCGATGGAGGCCAAGCGCGATTCCCTGGAGATGCGCGCTCAGATCATCATGAACATGTACGGTGACTATGCCACCGATGACGAGCGCGCTGTGCTGCAGGGCTGTATCGATGGCGCGGGCAGCCTGTTGACGATGGGGGAGGTCGATGCGAAGTCGACCGAGCTCGATGAGCTGCGCACTGCGCTTGAGGATGCCAAGCGCGAAGCGCTCGAGGCTGCTGCCGCCGAGGCGGAGGCTGCCGAGGCCGCCCAGGCTTCGTACTACAACGCCGGTTACACTTCGTCCTACGCGTCTGCCGCGTCCTGCGCGAACGGATCGGGCCTGACGCGCTCTGCGGGTGTCAATAACTACAACGGGCGCCGCGAGACCTATTACAGCAGCAATGTGCTTTATCACTATCGCACGGGCGAATGGACTCAGGATTCTGAGGGCTTTTGGCGCGATTCCGACGGCTATTACGTTGTTGCCGCGGGCGATATGGCCCAGGGCTCGACCTTTACGGGCTCCAAGGGTGATTGCAAGGTCTATGACTCACGGGCTCCAAGGGTGATTGCAAGGTCTATGACTCCGGCTGCGCTGCCGGAACCACCGACTACTACACCGGTTGGTAATTTTTCTGCATCACGGATATTTGGCGGACGGGCGTCTTTACCGAGCTTTAGGGCAACGTAAGGACGTCCGTTCTATGTATGCGTTTGAGTTAACAGAGCCCTTACCGTGGTGGTACGCTGGGCGAATGGATGCGGAGCACACTGGTTCTTGAGAAATAAGGTCTTTCTCTTGGAGGAAGTGGTCTTGTGAATGCTCGAGATATTGCCGTTGCCGCCGTCGCGTTGATGCTTGGCTGCCTTGGTCCCACGGCCGCGCTCGTCGCGGGCATGCAGGGGACATGCGGGGCTGCTCCTATCGTGGTCGGCGTGCTGATCGCGGCCACGCTGCTGGGAAGCGCCGGTGTTGTCCTTTGTCGCGACGATGAGGACGAGGTTCCGGAGTCGCAACGCTAGCTGTTGTGAGATTGACCGCCGGTCATAGACGAAGATGAAAGCCGCCGTAAGGGGAGTGCTCCTTGCGGCGGTTTTGCTGCTAAGGCTGTTGAATGCGGCGCGTTGGCGTTACCAGCTTGCCTCGATATCGCGAATGCGCTGATAGAGCCATTCGTTCTGCGGAACCTGGATATCGTGCTTGGCCGCGAGGCGGCGGACGGTGCCCGCGAACTCCTCGACCTCTGTTTTGCGCTGCGCGATGCGGTCCTGAGCCATTGAGGGCATACCGGCGGGGTCGATTCCCTCGATGAGGTGCACCATTTGCGTCAGGTCTGCTTCGGTCAGCTCAACGCCCTCGGCGTTGGCAACCGCAAGCGTCTCGCGCATGGCGGAGACAAAACAGCGGCGCTGCTCGGAGCCCGGCTCCGTGGCGCTTCCGTAGGTCCCGCCGTAGGCCATGCAGGTCTGGTTGATGCCGTCGTTGAGCATGAGCTTGGCCCACATGCGGTGCGCAATATCGCGCTCGACGGTATGGGCGATACCGCAGCGCGTGTAGAGCCCGTCGATAGCGGCGACGGTCGCGGGGTCCGTGCCGGCCGCCGCGCCAAAGCGGATCTCGCCCGCATTGGTAAAGGTGAGCGCGCCGTTGAGGAACACGGCGTCCATGCCCTGGCAGATACCCAGGACGGTATGCTCCCAGCCAAAGCGTTCGGCAATCTTTTGCTCGCTCGTAATGCCGTTGCATAGCGAGGCGATGAGCGTGTTGGGTCCCACGACGCGCTCCATAGTCTTGAGTGCTTGGTCGAGACCGGTGGTCTTGACTGTCAGGATGACCAGATCGGCGGGCGTCGCCTCGCTGGCGCGGACGGACGTGAGATCGCAGGGCTTGCCGTTGACAGTGAGCGCATCGCCCGCGTGACGCTCAAAACGGGTGTCATCCATGATGTATTCGACGGCGTCGTTGCCGAGCGCCCGGGCGATCATGCTGCCGTAGAGCAGGCCGACGCCGCCCTTGCCGATAAAGGCGACCTTGTTGATCTGCATGTGAATCATCTCCCCATGTAAAAGGCGCCCGCGTAAGGGGCGCCTGATGGATTGTATGCTGCCAGGGTGATTGGTGGGTGCGCGGGGCGGCTGTTATAAAAAAGAAACGTTTGCCTGGACGCTACGCTGCAGGGCAGACCGCAAAGACATGCGCGTGGTCATGCCCGGCTCCTTTCATCGGGCTTTTTGCTGATGTTAAAGCGGTGCCGTGACAGCTCGATTTCTGCTGCGTTACGATACGTTCTCGATTGCGATTCCACGATGTTTCGGCTGCGTGACCATTGTGTTTCGCCTTGCCGGGGCGCTGATGGCGAAGGGAGGGGCCGTGCAATATCGCGTTGACCCCAAAAGCGGCAACCGTATCTCGGCGTTGGGTCTGGGCTGCATGAGGTTTCCCGGTGCGCCGGGACGTCCGGATGCGAAGACAGCCGATGCCATCATTTCCCGTGCGGTGGAGCAGGGGATTAATTATCTGGACACCGCGTATCTCTATCCCGGTAACGAGGCGTGCGTGGGCGCCTCGCTTGAGCGCTTGGGGCTGCGTGACCGGGTGTTGCTGGCGACCAAGTTGCCGCATGCTTCGTGCAAGTGCGCGGAGGATTTCGACCGGTTCTTCGATGAGCAACTGCGGCGCCTGCGGACCGACCATATCGACTATTACCTCATGCATAACATTACCTCGCCCGCCCAGTGGGAACGTGTGGTGGCGTTGGGCATTGAGGACTGGATCGCGTGTCAAAAGGCGGCGGGGCGCATTCGCCAGATTGGTTTTTCGTACCACGGCAGCGCGGTGGATTTCCTGACGATGCTTGACGCATATGACTGGGATTTTTGCCAGATACAGTACAACTATGCCGGCGAGCGTTACCAAGCGGGAACGGCAGGACTCATGGCGGCTGCGGAGCGCGGGCTCGCGGTGTTTGTGATGGAGCCGCTGCTGGGCGGGCGTTTAGCGGGCAAGCTGCCGCCACGGGCCCGCGCTGTGCTCGATAGTGCCCGTGACCCGCATTTGCGCACTCCTGCCGCCTGGGGTCTTTCGTGGGTGTGGAATCATCCTCAGGTGACGATGCTGCTTTCGGGTATGACCGATATCGCGCAGGTGGATGAGAATTCGTCACTGGCAGACCTCGCGTTGCCGAATTCGATGACTGCCAACCAGCTCGACACGATTGCGCGCGTGTTGATGGAGTTTGAGAAATCGAACCGTGTGCCCTGCACGGGATGCGGCTACTGCATGCCATGCCCCAAGGGTATCAACATTCCCGGCTGCTTTGCCGCCTACAACGCGAGCTATGCGCACAGCTGGTTTACGGGGCTGTCGCAATACTTTACGGCGAGTGCGGTGCGCACGAGCGAGCCCAAGCTCGTGAGCAATTGCGTCAAGTGCGGCAAATGCGCGCGCCACTGCCCACAGCACATCGATATTCCCGAGCGTCTCGACGATGTGCGCCGACGTTTCCAGCCTGGTCCCGTGACGGCGGTGCTTAAGGCCTTCGGCAAAACGCGCTCCTCATGACCCTTTTATAACT
>JAXJLC010000285.1:0-9537 GCA_036297365.1 Collinsella sp. | reverse complement strand
CAATAGGCCTTGTTGTAGCGAATGGCACGTCCGATCTGCCGCGATTTAAAGTTGTAGCCAAACGCCGCGCCCGCCGAGACACCCACCATATGGTCGCAGGTCAAACCGTGCTCCATCCAAACGTCGAGCACGCCCGCCGTATACATACCGCGGTAGCCGCCTCCCTCGAGCGCGAGCCCCACCGTGCGCGTCGTATCCGGCTGTGCCATGCGACCATCTCCGTTCCTGCGTTTAAAACCGGAACAAGTATACCCGTCAACATATACCACCCCAGTCGCATTTTTATCGGACATCGCATCGTCGCGCTACCGTTTGTCGAATAATAGCCGCCCACAGCATGTGCACCCATATATAATTCTGCACTGTTGTTTATACTACTCAGCAGTAATCAACAGCGAGCATTAGCCGGTAAATTAACCCAACAACGCAGCGAGGCGGGGCCTGGATACACGCAAAGCGCCGAACAACAACGCGTGTGCACAACGAGCTCGCCCGACGCAATTCGCCCGACCTCAGAAAGCCGCTTACGACATGGATACTGTCAGCAATTACACCGAAACGCTCGAAAAGACCGTTCGCGACCTTCTCGAGCGCCAGGATGATCTGATTAGGACTGCCTTTACCGACCAGCTTACCGGGCTTGGCAACCGTGGCGGCTTTGCCCGTTCCCTCGAGGAGCTCTGGGAGCAGGACACCCCCGTTACCATGGCGTTCATCGATATCGACAATCTCAAGCACTGCAACGACGTCTTTGGGCATGACGAGGGCAACCGCTATATCTTGCAGGTAAGCCTCTATCTCAAGCTGTATATGAAAGTGGACGAGGCGGCGTTTCGCATAGGCGGCGACGAGTTTGCCATCCTGTCTACGATTGCAACCGAGGACGACCTCGCCGAACGTCTGGAACACTGCCGAACGATCCTGCTCAAAAACAACGATTCCGAGATGCCCCACTCGTTTAGCTATGGAGTGTCGCATGCCGACCCCGCCCTGGGCGAAGCCACCAACCGTATGACACTCGATGCCGACCATCGCATGTACGACTACAAGCTACGTCATGCCGTGCACCTCGATCGACGTAATATCACGCAAGTCCACGCCGACGACTTCGAAATAAGCGATCGTATTTTCGACGCCTTTTCGATGCTCAACGAAGGTCGTTATTTCTTTATCGAGAACTTGTACAAACATCGCACCCTTTGGTCACAAGGTGCCTTGCGCGATCTTGGCCTTCCCTCAGAGCACATAGACAACTGTCGCGATTACTGGAAAACGCGCGTCCATCCCGACGACCTTGAGGCCTTCGTCAACGACATCGACCAAGTCTACAACGGTACCAAGCACCGTCGCGTCATGCAGTATCGTGTGCGCAACGCCGTCGGCGACTACGTCCTTTGCCGTGCTCGCGGGTTTCGTATCGACGGCGACGGAAATGTCCCCTCGCTCTATGTCGGCGAGCTCGTCAACCACTCACTTGCCGAAACCGTCGACGCCGCCACAGGCCTCGGAACGCAGCGCATGCTGGTCAATGCCATCGATACCTGCCGCCTCGACCGTTGCAAGACAGGGCTTATAGCGGTGCGCGTTCGTGGCACGACAAAGCTCAACGAGCTCTACGGGGCCGAGGCTGTCGACAACATGCTTGCCGAATACGCGGGCCGCATGCTGTCGATCACCCGCGGCAGGAGCCGGGTCTACCGTTCACGAAGCGTCCAGTTCGTCGTGCTCAGCAACGACCTGGACCACGAGGCATTCGAGCAACTGACCCGCCACCTTAAAGAGGCCGTTTTCGCTCCTGTGCAAATCGCAGGCGACACCATTGCTCCCGTCTGTCTTGTCGTCCCAACCTTTTACGAACGCCTGGACTCCCAAGCATCGACTGTTTTGGGCGAACTCGATCGTCGCCTTCGCACAGCTGGCGGGCTTGTCCCCAACGACAGCCTCCCTATACCCGAGGTCGAACGCAAAAGCGCAATCGCCGAACGCATCGATATGCTCACGGGCCTCTATCGACCCAGCGAGTTTATGCGGCGCGCCAACGCATTTCTCGAGGCAAGGCGCGACGGCACCTGGTGCATCGCCACGGTCGACATGGGCCACATGCGCCTGTTTAATGAATGGCACGGCCAGGCCGAGGGCGACCGCGTACTCGCCGATGTGGGCACGGTCCTCAAGGACATCGAGAATGCCGATATGGGCGTCGCAGGGTACTGGGGCCAAGATGACTTTTGCGTACTCATCCCTTTTAAGCACATCACCGTCCATCAAATCTACAACCGCGTTCGCGAGGCCGTAGCCAGACATGATGATGGCGTAGGCTTCTGGCCGTCCATGGGCGTTTACCCCATCGACTCCAATGAGGAAATCACTATCGACGCGCAGGCCAAGGCCATGTTTACCAATCGACGCGCCAAAAACGACTTTAAGGAGCGCATTGCCGTTTTCCGCCCCGAGGAATATGAGCATGAGGTTGCGTTCCACCACACGCTAACCGAGTTCCAGTATGCGCTCTCAAACGGCCGCATCACGTACTACCTGCAGCCCCAGGTCGACATGGAAACCGGCGAGATCATTGGCGCCGAGGCACTCACGCGCTGGATTGACAAGGACGGTTCTCTCATTTCGCCCGCAACGTTTATCCCCGCACTCGAGGAAAGCGGCTTTGTGGTGACGCTCGACAAGTACATTTGGCAGGGTGTCGCCTCGTGGCTGCGCGAACGCATCAATCGAGGACTTCGCGTGGTTCCGGTTTCGCTTAATGTGTCACGCGTGGATATCCTTGCCTGCGACGTTGCCGAACATATGGGGGCGCTTGCCGCCCAATACAACCTACCGCCCGAGCTCATGCGTATCGAGATCACCGAGACGGCTTATACGGGAGAGTCCGAGGCCGTGGACAAGCTGACGGCTGACCTGCACACCCGCGGCTTCTCGACCTATATGGACGATTTTGGCACCGGCCAGTCCACGCTCGCGATGCTCAAGAACGTCAACGTCGACGTCATCAAGCTCGACCGCACCTTTGTGCCCACCGACCGCGATCAAGGCCGCAGCACGCGGATCATTTCATCGATGCTCGAAATGGCGCAGTCGCTCCATCTGCCCGTCGTGGTCGAAGGCGTCGAGACAAATGAGCAGGCGAGCATGCTACGCCACATGGGCGCCCGCTACGCTCAGGGCTTCCTCTACTACCGCCCCATGCCGGCGAAGGATTTTGAGGCATTGCTCGATGGTGGCAATAACAACTGGTACGCTCGCGAGCAAAACGCCACCGCCGAAGGGGGCATTTGTCTCCATTAGCTAACTTATATCCCCAATTCAAACCGAATTGGGGATATGATACAAACCATTGTTCCGCCCAAGGAGGTTATTCATCATGAACGAGCCATATCGCCTGGGCGAGCAATCGATTATTGCCTATCTCCAGCGACTTGCGAATGGCGTCTCGACCGCCGAGCTTGACGTTGCCGCCCTGCCCGTAGAGTTGCGCGGCATTGGCGAGCAGTTGAAAAAGACGCATGCCATCCTGCAACAAGAGCGCCGGCTGCTTGAGAGCAACGCCTATATCGACCCGCTCACCAACTTGGGCAACCGCGGCGGACTCGACCGTCACGTCGAGCAACTCTGGCACAAAGGTGACCCCTTCACCTGCGCCTATATTGACATCGACCATCTCAAACATTGCAATGATAGGTTTGGCCACGCCGAAGGCAATCGCTATATTCTGAGCATCTGCCGCACGCTCTCCGAAACCATGGAGCACGATGAGATGCTGTTCCGCATCGGTGGAGACGAGTTTGTGCTCATCTCGCTCTCCGCAAACGAGACCGAACTCGAGCAGCGCTTGGAGCGGGTACGTGCCGGGCTGATCGAGGCGAGCTCAGGTGGCAAGGCGCCCATGATCGCCAGCTTTAGCTTTGGCTGCTCGCGCGTCGATCCACTTGCCGGCGACACGCGTCGCCAGATGACGATGGATGCCGATCGCAAGATGTATCGCTATAAGCTTATGCATCGTGTGCAGCAACCGAAAGACAATGACGCGCCGCAACGCCCAATCGTCGATCAGCTTCCCTGCAACGACCGGGTGTTCCAAGCGATCTCCATGAGCTCCGAGACGCGCTATCCGTTCATCCTTAACCTCGATACGGGAGAATCGCAATGGTCGGTTAACGCCGTGCGCGATTTTGACCTGCCCTCCCAGCACCCTTTTAACTCACTCGACATGTGGCTCGCCCGCGTTCATCCCGAGGACCGCGACAACGTACGCGCCGAGCTCGACATGGTGATAAACGGCACGTGGCACTTCCACTACATGCAGTATCGCGTAATGGATGCCACCGGAAAATACGTGCTTTGCGACTGCACAGGTTACCGCTTGGACGGCACCGATACCGAGCCCAGCATGTATGTGGGCACTATCATCAACCGAAGCTTGGCAGATACGACCGACTCGGTAACGGGCCTGGGCGATGTCCACGCGCTGGTCAACGCTATTGGAGAGATGCGCCGCGTGGCGCGCAAGGCTGGTTTGATCGCCATCAAAATCGACGATATCGCTCAGGTCAATGCCCGCTTTGGCTTTGATGCGGGCGACCGCGTTTTGGCAGAATGTGCCGCCTGTCTGGTGGAATGTTCGCGCGGTAAGGGTCGTATGTTCCGCTCGACAGGGCCGATGTTCGTGGCTCTTTTCGACGACTTTGATCCCGAAGAAACCGATGCGATTGCAGAGGAAATCGAGCGGTTCCTGGGTTCGCCCGTGCTCTTTGGCCCATTTGAATATCAGCCACCCATTCGCGTGGCCACGCTCCATCTGGACGGCGTCGACCGTCAGCCCGTTTCCATTTTGAACGAGCTCAAAGCGTTGCTCGGGAAAGCCGTGCAGGTGCCAGGTACCAAACTGGATTAACGCCGCGCCCGCGCCGCCTCCCCCATCGTGCGATAATCCTCTGCAGAAGTCACCAAAAGCAGAGGGAGTTTGTGATGAAGGTTCTTTTAGTCAATGGCAGCCCCAAGGCAAACGGCAACACTGCCCGCGCACTCGCCGAGATCGCAGAGCAGCTCAATGCCGAAGGCATTGATACCGAGGTGTTTCAGCTAGGCGCCAAGCCCATTCGCGATTGCATCGGTTGCGGCCAGTGTGGCAAACTTGGCGGTCGCTGCACCTTTGACGATGACGTGGTGAACGAGCTGATCGCTGCCGCCGAGCAGGCAGATGGCTTTGTCTTTGGCTCGCCTGTCTACTACGCGCACCCCAGCGGCCGCATTCTTTCGGCCCTCGATCGCGCCTTCTATGCCGGCAGCAAGGCCTTTGCGCACAAGCCGGGCGCTGCCATCGCCGTCGCCCGTCGCGGCGGCACGTCGACGACCTTCGACGTGCTCAATAAGTACTTCACCATCAACCAGATGCCCGTGGTTGCTTCCACGTACTGGAACAACGTGTTTGGCGCCATGCCGGGCGAGGCCGCCCAAGACGCCGAGGGCCTGGCCACCATGCGCAACATCGGCAAGAACATGGCCTGGCTCCTGCATTGTATCGAGGCAGGACAGGCCGCCGGCATCAAAGCCCCCGAAGCCGATCGCGAGCGCACCAACTTTATCAGGTAGAACGGCGGGACAAAATGATTCAGATTTTTGGCACCAAGAAGTCCTTCGACACCAAGAAGGCGCAGCGTTATTTTAAGGAGCGCCGCATTAAGGTGCAGTTTATTGACCTTAAGGAAAAGGAGATGAGCAAGGGCGAGCTCACGAGCGTGATGCAGGCGGTCGGCGGCATCGACAAGCTGCTCAACCCCAAAGCCAAGGACGAGGAGACGCTCGCGCTCATCCAGCACCTTACCCCCAGTCAGCGCTTCGATAAACTGCTCGAGAACCAGCAGGTTCTAGCCGAGCCCATCGTGCGCAACGGCAAAAAGGCCACCGTCGGTTATTGCCCCGATGTATGGGGAGCCTGGGAGTAGCTTGTGTTATTTGCCGGCGCGTGGGTATAAGAGCAGGCGTTTGGCATAAGATTCAACTGTAAGCCATGTCTAACAAAGGAGGGCACATGCCCAACAAACCCGTGAAGATCATCATGCTTACCGGATACCTCGGTGCCGGCAAGACCACGCTGCTCAACCACATCCTCGCTAACGACGGCGGCATCCGCGCCGCCGTGATCGTCAACGACATCGGCGAGATCAACGTCGACGCCAGCCTTATCGCCGACGGCGGTCTTTCCGAGACCGACGACCTCATCCCGCTCACCAACGGCTGCATCTGCTGCACGCTTTCGGACGACCTGGCCAACCAGCTGCAGGGCATCGCCGAGTCGGGCGACTTCGACTACATCATCATCGAGGCCTCGGGCATTTGCGAGCCCATCCCCATCGCCTACACCATCTCGAGCTTCTGCGACGAGGCCAAGGTGGGCGGTCAGCCCAAGCTTGCGCTCGACAACATCGTGGCTGTGGTCGACTGCGCCCGCATGTACGACGAGTTCAACGGCGGTCGCGACCTGCTGGCCGAGGATATCGACGAGGACGACATCGAAAGCCTGCTCATCCAGCAGATCGAGTTCTGTTCCACGCTGATTCTCAACAAGACCGATACCGTGAGCCCTGAGCAGATCGCCGAGCTCAAGGCCATCGTGCGCAGCCTGCAGAAGGACGCTGTGATTGTCGAGGCTCAAAACGGCGAGGTCCCCATGGAGGAGCTGCTCGATACCGACCGCTTCGACTTTATGCGCGCCTACAACTCCGCCGCCTGGATCGAGGCCATGGAGCATCCCGAGGAGCACGACGACCCCGAAGTGCTCGAGTACGACATCGAGACCTTTGTGTACTCGCGCCGCAAGCCATTTGACCTGCAGAAGTTCACCAATTTTGTTGAGCAGGAGTGGCCCGACGAGGTCATTCGCGTCAAGGGCCCGCTGTGGCAGACCGGCAATCCGGACATGTGCTACATGTTTGAGCAGGCCGGCCACCAGATGCGCCTGATGGAGAACGGTCTGTTTGTCGACTCGGCGCCCGAAGGCGAGAAGCAGAGGATCATCGACGAGAACCCCGAGATCATGCAAATTTGGGACGACGAGACGGGCGACCGCATGACGAGCCTGTGCATCATCGGCCGTCACATGGACAAGGACGCGCTCATCGCCTCCCTCGATGCCTGCCTGACCGACTGGCACCGCGCCTAGGTTTATCCAAGCGGGCATTTTTCTGCCTACGTAACCGCTAAACCACCACGAAGGTGCCCTTCGTGGTGGTTTTTCGTTCTGAGCCAAGGAGATTCATGTTCAATATCGTGCTGTATGCGCCCGAGATTCCGGCCAATACGGGCAATATCGGCCGTACCTGCGTGGTCACCGGCGCCCGCCTGCATCTGGTGGAGCCGCTGGGCTTTTCGCTCGACGACAAGACGGTGCGTCGCGCCGGCCTGGGCTACTGGCAAAACTTGGACGTGACGACCTATGCCGGCTGGGAGGATTTCCTTGCGCGCAACGGTCTCTCTCCTGCCGACGAGCGCCTGCATCTGCTGACCAAAAAGGCGCGCCGCACCTATGCGCAGAGCACCTACCGCGATGGCGACTACTTAGTCTTTGGCAGCGAGAGCTCGGGCATTCCCGAGCCACTGCTTGCCGCGGCGCCCGAGCGCTGCGAGCGCATCCCGATGCTGCGCGATTGCGACTCACTCAATAACGCCAAGGCCTGGGAAACCCACGAGGAATCGCTGGGGCATACCGAGGACAGCCACGAGGCCATCCTTCGGCAGGATATCTGCGGCAACTTCGTCAATCCAGACGACTACCGCATCAGCGCACTCAACCTCTCCAACAGCGCCGCCATCGTCCTCTACGAAGCCCTGCGCCAAACAGGCTTTCCGGGAATGTGACAAAGGGACAGTCTCGTTGTCATATCGGACAATTGTCACATTGACACCCTTCAAACGAAATCAGAGATGCCCGCTATCGCAACGTAAGGCATCGCGATAGCGGGCATTCAGCTGAATCAGTAATTTGATTTCAAAGGTAGATATTAATCTTCGAATTCGACATTGACCCTTACGTCTGGACCACAGAACGTCGACACCTGCTTTTTCACCAGTTTTACTGCACGTTCATCAGATTTTTCCAGCATGCCACTTTCTTGAACCTTTTGCCTCTGGTCCTTATCAGCCTGCTGAAGCAATTTATTTAAATCGTCCGTACTGACCTGATTCCAATTAAGAAAACCATTGTCCTCAACGTACTTTTTAAGCGAGTTCGGATCCGTTGACAACGTCACGATCTCGGAATGCGGAAGCGTAACATTAACAGATTTTATTACCGACTCGTTGTTTTTCGAACGATGGACTTTGACCTTCAGGTTCTCATCGTCTACGTTCAGGCCGATATCCGCCTTGCCATCGATGGTCGCTACATATCGCTTAGTAGTAAATGGGTTGTTAAAACCAAACGGATTCCCTGCATCGTCAATATATAGAACCTGAGTAAAATCGTATTCGTAGGTAAGCAACTTCGTTACCGGCTTAATTTCTTCCCGAATCGAATCATCGCTTATAACTGTCTGATCGCGCGTCAACCACAGGTACACGCAGCCGCCGCAAGCTGCAATCAAGCCTAACGCCAATAGGGCGACAATCATCTTCTGGCCAATTGTTTTAAACGGATTGGAAACGCTCATTTAGCCCTTGTCCTCCAGTTGCCCTCAGGGTAATTACGGACTCAATTCATTTATATTGGGTTTTGATGTCAACCAATTCAGAAAGGAAGGACTTAAATCCAACATAATATTAATACACATTCATACGTTAATTTAATACCTATTCTGCTGCACGTAACTTTAGAAAGATTGGGGCACAGACCATAGGCCGGCACCCCAATCCATACATAGGCATCATAACGCGTTGATCATTCGATCATATGCCCACGTTAATCAACTGAAACGCTGACGTCCATCCGCTGATCTCGGTCGCTATATCCGATCATCAGTTCCCGTCCCTTTTTATCCTTTGCGCAAAAACTGCTGTCATACGAATATTCGATGTCCTTGTATCCCTTTTTCTTGCAAGCTTTGATGTATTTGTCGTACCCATCACGATCGATGCCAAATGCGACAAACGAAAGGCAGTCTTTTTCGTCTAACGACGTATAAACGATAGGGCAGTCAGGCTTCGGCAAGGATTTTGCAAGGGCTTTTGTTGGCCAGTCATACGCCTTGACACCGCCCTTTGATGAAGTCGTATAGGTTTTCGACTTGAAACTATAGTACTCGAGATATATCTTTCCATCGCCGCCTAGATAGGCAATAGTCGCCACTGAAGGCTCCATCAGGTCATATTGATTCTGCTGGGCATTGGCGACATAGTCACCATGGGTAATGCACGGAACGCTATCAACCGATTCTCGCTTCTCGACGATTCGCTGGCTATCCGCCGTCATTTTCAGCGTTGAATAATCGTGCGCAGCCTCTTCCTCATCAAAAACGTCAGTAAACAGAAGTTTCTGTTCGTCAGTCAACTCCCCTTTCGGCTCAAACTGAATAGTGAACTGAGCAATAT
>JAXJLC010000284.1:0-5694 GCA_036297365.1 Collinsella sp. | reverse complement strand
TGCTTGAGCAGCGTGCGCGCGATGCACAGGCGTTGCTTCTGGCCACCCGAGACACCGGCGCCGCCTTGGCCCAACTCGCCGTCGAGTCCGCCGATGCGATCAAGGAGCTCGTCCACGCACGCCGCGCGGCAAGCCGCGAGGAGCTCATCGTCCGACGCCTGCGGATTGCCCCACTGCAGATTCTCGCGCACGGTGCCCGTAAACAGCACGTTCTTTTGCAGCACAATGCCCACGGTGTCGCGTAGGGTCGCGAGGTCGTAGTCACGCACGTCACGTCCGCCCACAAGCACGGCGCCCTCGGTAGCGTCGTACAGGCGCGCAATCAGCTGCACAAGCGAGCTCTTGCCCGATCCCGTACCGCCGAGGATGCCCACCGTCGAGCCGCTCTCGATGCGAAGGTCGATATGCTCGAGCACATCCTCGGCTGCATCCGCGCGGTATTTAAACGACACGTCGCGAAACTCGATACTGCCGTCCGTTGGCGCCGCAGTCGCGAGGTCTCCCGCGGGGTTGGCGATAAAGGGTTCCTCATCGAGCACCTCGGCGATACGGCCCACACTCGTAAGAGCGCGCGTGAGCAGCAAAAACACGTTGGAAATCATCATGAGCGAATTCATGATCAGCAGCACGTAGCTCATAAAGCCCGTGAGCGAGCCCACGCCCAGCTTGCCGGCGAGAATCATGCGGCCGCCAATCCACAGGATAGAGAGCGCAGCCACGTACATCGACAGCTGAAACACCGGCAGGTTGAGCACCGCGCTGCCAAAGGTCTTTGTCGCCGTGCCGGCGAGCTCGGTATTGACGGTGTCGAACTTGGCCTCCTCGTGCTCGGTACGAACGTAGGCCTTGACGGCACGCACGGCGGTGAGGTCTTCCTGTACCACGCCGTTGAGGTGGTCCATCGAGGTCTGGAGTTGGCGGTAGAGCGGACTGACGCGATAGGTGATGACGCCCAGTACGATTGCCAGCACGGGCAAGATGATCGCAAAGACGTTGGCGAGCGGGCGCGACAGCATCAGCGCGTAGATAAGGCCGACGATAAGCGTCACCGGGCCGCGCACCATAGGGCGAAAGCCGTTGCCCACAGCATTTTGGATAACGGTGATGTCCGTGGTCATGCGGGTGACGAGCGAGCTGGCATCGTAGTTGTCCAGGTTACCAAAAGCGAGCGTCTGAATCTTTTTGTACTCAGCCTCGCGCAGGTTAGCGCCTAGGCCCGAGGCAACGCGGGCGGACGTGCGTGCATAACCCAAGCCCAGTACCAGCGAAAGCGCAGCGCACACCAACATGTACGCGCCCTGCAGCAGCATGTAGTTGATATCACCCGCAGGCACGCCCACATCGATGATGTTGGCCATGATGACCGGGATAAACAGCTCGAGCACCGTCTCGACCGACACAAAGAACACGCCGAGGATGGCATCGCGACGGTATGCCCCTAGATAGGAAAACAGTATTTTGAGATTGCGCACGCAGGTTCAACCCCCATCAAACGTTGTTCGCAAACGCACGTATTATTGCGCGCCGAATAATGGTGTCAAGTATTCCGAAATCGTTTTCTGCAAGGTTAACGCCGGCGGCGAGTTCTCGTGACGTGTGTCCATATTCACTCGGAATAATGGTGCGCGCGACTTTTTTCGCCCCACTGCCAACACAAACCTTGACTCTACAATCGTTGTAGGGTTTTCACTACACTGGTACGTAAACGAACCCAGCCAGAAAGCCCCGCCCATGGAACACGACCTCACACGCGGCAATATCCTTAAGACCATCGCGGTCTTTGCCCTGCCTTATATGCTCTCGTACTTTTTACAGATGCTCTACGGCATGGCCGACCTGTACATGATGGGGCAGTTTAGCGGCGCCGCCGGCATCACCGCCGTTGGCAATGGCGCGCAGACGCTCTATATCATTACCGTAACGCTTGTGGGCCTGGCCATGGGAACGACGGTTATCGTCGGCCACGCCGTGGGCTCGCGCCGGTTTGACCGCGCCGAGACCGCCATCGGCAACACCATCACGCTCTTTATGGGCGTCTCGGTGGTGCTGGCCGCTGTCCTGCTCGCACTGTGCCCGCAAATCGTGGCGCTCATTGGCACGCCGGCCGAGGCAGTCGAAGGAACCGCCGCCTACCTGCGTATCTGCTTTGTCGGCATTCCGTTTATCGCCGCATACAACATTCTTTCGGCCATCTTTCGCGGGCTGGGCGATTCGCGCTCGCCCATGTACGTGATCGGCGTGGCGTGCATCATTAACATCGCGCTCGATTTTCTGTTTATCGGGCACATGGGGCTCGGCCCCGTGGGCGCGGCGCTCGGCACGGTAACCGCCCAGACGGCCAGCGTTGCCCTCGCACTCGTGTGGCTCAAGAGCCGCCGCACGAACATCCACGTTAAGCGCAGCGACCTGCGCCCCCAGCCCGAGGTGCTCGGCAGCATTCTTAAGATCGGCGTGCCCGTGGCCGTGCAGGACGGCTGCATCCAGGTGGCGTTTATGTTCATCACCGTCATTGCCAACCACCGAGGGCTCGTCGACGCCGCCGCCGTGGGCCTGGTCGAGAAGATGATCAGCTTTTTGTTCATTGTGCCGAGTTCCATGGGTGCCACCGTCAGCGCGCTCACGGCGCAAAACGCCGGCGCGGGCAAGGGCGACCGCGCATGTCAGGTGCTTAAAGACGCCATGACGATCTCGGTGGTGTACGGCTGCCTGATCACGGTGCTGATGTGGCTGGTGGCGCCGGCGTTTATCGGCTTTTTTGCCAAGGACTCTGCGGTGGTCGCGGCCGGCACCGGCTATATGCGCAGCTATATTTTCGACGCGATTTTTGCCGGCATCCACATTTGCTTTAGCGGCTTTTTCGCTGCGTATGGCAAGAGCTACATCGGCTTTGCGCACAACGTGCTGGCCGTGGCGCTCATTCGCGTGCCGGGCGCGTGGCTGCTGTCGAACGCCTATTCCGACACGCTGTTTCCCATGGGCATCGCTTCGCCGTGCGGGTCGATTCTGTCGGCAGTCATCTGTGTTGTCGCGTTTACCGTGCTCAACCGACGCGGGGCTTTTGACAAGTTGGCAGCGTAGCGGGGCAACGCGAAATCGCCCTTATCGACGACATCATCAGCGACGACCCCGCGACCCATGTGACGCAGATCACGGTGCCGGTTACCCCGTCCAGATAAGAACTGCCTAGAAAACGTTCGGCTGAAGGCAGAATCTTGACGTTATAGGCCATATTTTGCCTCAAGGTCATCGAGAGCCTCAAAGGCATCACGCGCCGTGCCAGCAGCACGCTCCCGCTCGGCCACAGCTATACGAGCCATCAGACGAGCCTTAGCCTGTTCCTGAACCATGAGGTCGTAGTCCTCGGATCGAAGTACAACAAATTTGCTATAGCCGTTTTTTGTAACAGTCACTGGACCAGGAGCCTCCCAACAAGCTCGCTAAACGCCGGGGACAGTCCCCGATATGGCGGTTTTACTCCTCCGGAATCGGAAACGCACGGATGAACTCTGCAGGCGAGAAGGTCTTGATGGTCGAGCGCACAAAAGCGGCGCGGTCACGCGTGATGATAAAGTCCACGCCGGCACGCTCGGCCATCGCACGGATACAGCCGTCCTCAAAGTCCGGCTCATCGGAATAGGCGGAGGTAAAACAAGCTTCTTGGTCGAGAGGCTCTACCGAGTAGCTCTTAAGACAGTCGCGCACTACCTCGCGGGCGCGCGCCTCGCCTGCCTGTTTAGTGAGAATGTAGTACGCGTCCTTGAGAGAGCAGGCCGAAACAACACCCTCGATAAGTCCCACGTCAACGAGCCCCTTGATCGTTCGCGCCGCCCCATGCTCCGGCCGGCCCGGCAGCACGCAATCGAGCAGAAAATTGGTATCGAGAAATGCCCTCATAGGTAGCGCTCCCTCGCGACGCGCTTTTCATCTTCAACCGTCATCGTATCGAGCGGCGTTCCCTTTGGCATGTTAGCCACGATATCGAGATACTCCTGGTAGTCCTCATTCTCCGCGAGCATCTCACGGATCTCCTTCCAGGTGATCTTGGGATGCCACATCGTACCCACGTCGCGCTTGGGCTTGCCCGTGCCGCACGTCGGTTTTGCGCCCCCACGCTCCTGGGCAGCGTCATATTCCACCGTAACTGGACCTTCATAGTCGAGCGGCACGATCTTGAACAACGGCTTGCTCCGCTTGAAGACCACAACCTCCTCGCCCTCATTGGCAACCTTTTCGGCCACCTGCGTAAGGTTTTGGCGCAGTTCCGAAAACGCGACGGTAACCATAACTGCTCCTCTCAACATATATCTTCACTGCTAAGTATACACGTTAATGTTAATGTTAAAGTGTATAAAACTCATCACAATGGGGCAGCCCCGTTGTGGGACCTCACTGCGGGGCCCCTTTGCTTTGCATGAATCTTCTATCGCTCCGGAACGACACCGCTCCGCAGGGTCACCCTCAGCAACCTACATGACGCAGATCACGGTGCCGGTTTCCCCAGCAAAGTAAGAACCGCCCGGAAGGCATCATGCTTCCCGGGCGGATCTTCAATTTGGCTATCGACGCCTTAAGCCTGGGGCAACTGACCAGTAGCCAGGATCTGCTCGAGTGCGTCCTCATCCAGCACGGGCACACCCAGCTGCTCGGCCTTGGTGAGCTTGGAGCCTGCCTTGGGGCCGGCGACCAGATAGCTCGTCTTCTTCGACACACTGCCCGAAACCTTGGCGCCGAGCACCTTGAGCGCCGCGCCCGCCTCATCGCGCGTGCGGTTGACGAGCGTACCGGTCAGCACGAAGGTCAGACCCGCAAGCGGCTGTGCGTCGGCTAGCTCGCCTGCCACGCCAGCGTCAGCTGCGGCCTGCGCGTGCGCGGCGCCCAAGTCGACCTCGAGCGACAGACCCGCCTGGCGCAGACGCTCCAGCACGGCAAGGTTTTCGGGCACGGCCAGGAACTGCTTGACGCTCGCCGCAATCTTGGGACCGATGCCCTCGCACTCGGCGATGTCCTCTTCGCTCGCCAAGACGAGCTTGTCAATCGACAGGAATCGCTCGGCGATGACCTCGCCCACGCTCTTGCCCACGTGACGGATGCCCAAGGCAAACAGCACACGACCGAGCGGCTGGCTCTTGGACTTGTTGAGCTCGGCGATGATTTTCTCGGCCGTCTTGAGGCCTACCGGGATGGGATCGCCCTTCTTAACGCCCTTTTTGCTATTGGTGCTCGCGTACACGCGGCCCGTGTCCAGTCCGGCGATGTCGTCGACCGTGAGCTGGTAGAAGTCCGCGACGTCGTGAATCAGCCCGGCGGCGATCATCTTGTCGACGATCTCGTCGCCCAGGCCGTCGACGTCCATGCAACCGCGGCTCACCCAGTGGAGCAGGCGCTCCTTGAGCTGCGCGGGGCAGTCGATGGAGACGCAACGGTAAGCAACCTCGCCATCCTCGTGGACCACGGGGCTGCCACACACGGGGCAGACCTCGGGCATGTGCCAGTCGACCGAATCGACCGGGCGTTTGTCGAGCACCGGGCCCACGACCTCGGGGATTACGTCGCCCGCCTTGTGCACGATGATAGTGTCGCCCTCGCGCACGTTTTTGCGACGGATCTCGTCGATGTTGTGCAGCGTGGCGCGCGCGATGGTGGAGCCGGCAACCGTCACCGGGTCGAACTCGGCGACCGGCGTGAGCACACCGG
>JAXJLC010000283.1:0-7610 GCA_036297365.1 Collinsella sp. | reverse complement strand
TTCTTGTCCGCCATTGTTCCCCTCCTTTCCTTTTTGACGCCCCTTGACGTCACCCCTTGCGCGGTCTGTTTTGCCGCGCGCTTTTATTTCGTGGCTTTAAGATACGGCCTTGGCACAGCAGCGCCGCTTGTAGCTCGACCGAAGGCAGAACTGCAAAACGAGCGGCGCCGTTTTTGGGACGAACGGCACGGTTTGCCGCTCATTGTTGCCGCCCGTCCGACGGGCGTACGCTCATCGGACGCATATTGAGATGTTTTTGAGGCCGTGTGTTTTGCGCCTTTCGTACCGTTTACCGAGCTTTTGACGCGCAGACCCATTTGTTGCACATCTTTTTTGTAGGATGGACAGGTTGTACATGAGACAAGGCGGTACGAATGGCATACGGATACAACAACGGTGATCAACGGCGACAAAGCGTTCGCCTTGCTGGCCGTACCACGCCGACGCCCAGAAGTGCCACGAGCAGCAATCCGCAACGTCCTCAAGAGCAACCCAGGCCTTCGTCTCGGCAGCAGGCAAGCAGAACACGGCAGAGTGGCCGTCCGAGCACGGGCACAAGTGCGCAGCAAGATAACCGCTTGGGTGCGCGCACTCGACAGCGCCAGGCCGAGGTTCCGCAACTGCGCCGCAACGGCGCACGTCAGCCCGGCATCCATATCAACCGCTTCTTTTCGCATCCCCAAGGCGGACGCGACGGCAAGCCTTACCGCTCGACATCGCACGTGAATGCCCCCGCCCTGCCGGCTCGTCGACTTTGCCTCGCACTGTGCTCTATCCTCACCTGTTTGGTCTTTGTGCTTATGAGCTCCTGTATGTCCCACGGCTCGGCCGGTCTCGAGCCCACCGCCGAGGACAAGCTGCTCAAGGCCCCCGTCGCACCCGGCTATTCGTTTGCGTTTTCGACCCCGCGCTCGCAATGGCAAGCCGGCACGATGCCCCATATGTATCAGATCGACCCTGCGTGGTCGGAGCTGCCTTACGCCGGCGGCACCATCCGCCAAAATGCCTGCGGGCCTACGTGTCTCACCATGGTCTATATCTTTAAGACGGGACGCACCGACATGACCCCCGTCGATATGTGCGCGCTTTCCGAGGCGGGCAATTACGCCCCCACCGGTGCAACCGAATGGTCGTTTATGACGAGTGGCGCGTGGCAGTTGGAACTTAACGGAACGGAACTCCATATCGATCGCAGCTCCATCACCCAGGCGCTGCGCTCGGGCGCGCCCGTCATCGCCGCCGTTCGGCCGGGCACCTTTACCAACGTGGGCCACTACATTGTGCTTTACGGTATTGACGACGCCGACCAGATTGGAGTCTTCGATCCCAACTCGGCCAGCCGCAGTGCCCGCCGCTGGGGCGTCGTAGAGGTCCTCAACGAAGTCGAAGCCATGTGGGCCTACTACTAGTCGTTGGGGACAGACTTAAATGAGTGGTCTCTGGCTGCCCGGAACTGCTGGCACGGAAAATGCATCCCGCTTTGAAGTTCGATAGCGAGATGCACTTTCCGCGCACGGCCTGTTTGGGAAACTACGTTCCACTTTCCGGCAACATTCCGGGATGCATTTTCCGGTTGAGGCCCTCAAGGGAAACCATGTCCCATGTTGGACGCTCATTCTGGGATGCGCTTTCCGCAGTTGATTGATGCGGGCTTTAAGGACTGTTCCAAGCTGCCGGCAGAAAAGGAACGTCCCCAGGTGCCGGGTTTCCGCAGTCATTGGGGACAGACTTAAATGACTAGTCGTTTAAGAACGTCCCCAATGACTACCCACAGAATGAGGGTCTCATCGGGGACTAGGTAAATAGCAAAAGCCCCCGCGGCCGAAACGGGCCGCGGGGGCAGCAGGCTTGCAAGGGTTAACTCAAGTCCTCGCCATTTGATGCAATGACCTTTTGATACCAGCAGAAGCTGTCCTTTCGGTAGCGATCGAACGTGCCTTTGCCCATATCATCGGCATCAACATAAACAAAGCCATAGCGCTTCTTCATCTGCCCCGTCGAGGCCGACACCAAATCGATACAGCCCCACGGCGTGTATCCCATCAGGTCAACACCGTCCTCGACAATTGCATCGCGCAGCGCAAGAATATGCCTTCGCAGGTAATCAATATGATACGCATCGTGGACTTTGCCGTCTTCCAGCGCATCGAGTCCGCCCACACCGTTCTCAGCGATAAAGAGCGGAAGATGGTAACGATCGTGGTAGCCGGCAAGCGTCACGCGCAAACCCAGCGCATCGATCTGCCATTTCCAGGCAGTCTCTTTATCCTTGAGGTACGGATTGCGCAGCGTCGGGAACACGTTGCCCTCCGCCTTCTCGGCGATCACCTGATCATCGGCGCACACCAAGCGCGAGCAATAGTACGAGAACGAGATGAAGTCGACCGTATGCTCTGCCAGATACTCCGTATCGCCCGGCTCAAAGGGCACGTGAACACCCTCTTTCTCGAGTGCACGCAGCTTCCAAGCAGGATAGGCGCCCGCAGCCATCACGTCTGTGTAGAAGTAGCGGCCGCGGTCCTCCTCATACGCAAGCCATACGTCCTCGGGCGCACAACGGTACGGATAGGTCGCACCGGCAGCGACCATGCAACCCACCTTGTTTGCGGGATCGATCTTGTGCAGAATCTCGACAGCGCGAGCGCTCGCCATAAACATATGGTGCGAGAACGCCGCAGTCACGGCTGCACGGTCACGCTCATCCTCGAGCGTGACACCCGCGTTGAGATAGGACAGCGCCACGCTGTTGATCTCGTTGAACGTAAGCCAATAACGCACGAGGCCCTGGTACGCGCGTCCGACGGTCTCGACGTAGTGCGCATACCGCTCGATCATCTCTCGGCTTTGCCAGCCACCATAGCGCTCGACCAGAGCCAACGGATAGTCGTAGTGCGACAGCGTCACAAGCGGCTCGATTCCATGCTCGCGCAGCGCCTCGAATACCTGACGGTAAAACTCCAAGCCCTCGCCGTTGGGCTCGGCCTCCATCCCTGTGGGAAAAATACGGCTCCAGCAAATTGAAAGACGCAGGCACTTAAAGCCCATCTCGGCAAAGAGCTCGACATCCTCGTGCCAATGATGGAAGAAGTCGTTGCCCCAGCGGCATGGATACAGCCTGTCCGGATCGTCCACGGGCTTTTGCCTGCCAAACATTACATCCCAGCGGTCGGAACCCTGTGGGATCAGGTCGGAGTGCGACATGCCGCGGCCGCCCTCGTTCCAGCCCCCTTCGGCCTGGTTGGCGGCGAGGGCACCACCCCACAAAAAGCCCTCGGGCATACCGGCGGCAGACGTTCTGTCAAAGTAACTCATGCTACTCAGCATCCTCGGCAGAAGCTGCCGCGGCGTTCTCCTGCTCCTGAGCCAGGAGCTGGTTATCGTACACCTTAAAGAACGGGTACCAGACCACAGCCATGACCACGATCAAAACGATCGTAAACACCCAGATGCGCGGGTCGAGGCACTGGACAAAGCCCTGAACGAAGATGGGGAACGTGCCGCTCACCAAGATGTAGAAGTTAGAGACAAGACCCAGTGAGACCGCACCCCAATACAGCAGGGCCGAGATCATGCCGCCTAGCACAAACGGAATCATGAGGATCGGGTTGAAGATGATGGGCGCGCCGAAGATCGCGGGCTCGGAGATACGGAAGAAGCTCGGCACGATCGATGCCCTGCCAAATGCCTTGAGCTGCTGCGACTTTGCCCTAAACGCGCAGAGCGCCACAAAAGAGAACGTATTACCCGTGCCGCCGATGAGGTTGATGGCCAACGACATGAGCACCGGGTGGAACTCAAGCGGCTGCCCGGCAGCATAGAGCGAGGCGTTGGCGGCAAAGGCGGCAAGCGAGACCGGGGCGGTGATGGGCATTACGATCATGTTGCCGTGGACGCCAAAGCACCAAAACAGCAGCGTCATGAAGCAGATAAGCAGTGCGCCGGGCACAGAGTCAACTGCGACGGAAAGCGGGGCAGCGAGCAGCTTCTCGATAACCGAGGGGATGGACAGCGCGGGATCGATCATCTGGATCAGCAGGTTGCCGCCAAAGAAGATGAGGATGTTGGCGAGCATAGGTACGATGGCGCCAAAGGTTTCGGACAAAAACGGCGGCACGCCATCGGGCATCTTGATGGTGATGCCCTTGGTCTGGCAGAAGCGCGTGACCTCGACGGAGACCAAGGCAACGATGATGGCGGTAAACAGGCCCTGCGCACCCAGATAGGTGCAGGGGACCGCCTGGAGCACGGACTCGTCAGCAAGCTGGTAGTAGGACGACGGCGCCGCGGCGATCAGGAACATCACCAGCGAGGTCATGCCGGCGTTAAGCTTGGGCATCTTGTAGGTGCCCGCCAGGTTATAGGCGATTGCGAACGTCACGATCACCGACAGTATGCCCATCGTCATATTGAAGGGGATGAGCAGCGTGAGCTTATTGGCCGTCGCAAAATCGAGCCAAGGGCCAAAGACGGACCAGAACCCGCCCTGCGCCACCAGGTCGGCCGTGACCGGCGGGTTGGCGAGGATCATAAAGACGGCAGATACCAAGATGAAGCTGATCGCGCTCATAAAGCCCTTTTGCATGGAGGCAAAGTGGCGCTCGGTGCCGCAGAAATTGGCGATAGGGGTCAGTTTTTCCTGAAGCAGGGTCATGAACTTCTCCATGGTCGCCTCCTAACCCAACAGCGACTGGGCGAGTGCCAGCACGTTGGCGGCGTTGCCCATGCCGTAGTCCTGTGCGGGGATGACCGCGGTCGGCTTACCGCTCCCCTGCTTGACGGTGTTGAGCTGGTAGGACACCTGCGGCCCCAAGAGCAGCACGTCATAATTGGCGCACGTCTCCTGATACTCGCCGATACCCACCGCATCGATATCGAGCTCGATGCCGTTTTGCTCCGCATATTTCTCGAGTTTCTTCATCAGAATGCTTGTAGACAGACCAGCTGCGCAAACAAGAAGGATCTTCATAAGGGATTCCCTTCGCATTGATTGGTTGGATAGTCACCGCACGCCGCTAGGCGTTCTTGGTTGCAGTGCACTCATACAGGCAGATCAGCTCCTGCACGAGCTCCTGAGCAAGCATGGAGCACATGAGGTGGTCCTGAGCATGGACCAGCAACACATCCACCGACAGATGCTCGCCCGCTGCCTCAGTCGAAAGCAGCTGCGTTTGGATGTGGTGAGCCTTGATTCCCGCATCCTTTGACTGCTTCATGAGTTTGGCGGCGGCGTCAAAATCCCCCGCTTTTGCCTTTTCAAGGGCTTCGAAGGCAAGGCTGCGTGCCTCTCCCGCTGCAGCGACCAGCTGAAACGAAACCATCTCGGTTCCCTGATCGTCCATAACGGTCTCCTCTCCCGTGATGTTTGGTTTGTACTTGAATATTCGAAACGCCTATCTCCCGCCCGCAATCCTCGAGGTTTATTGCAGGTAGACAGACAGGGTTATCGACAAAAGAAGTCTTAAGCCGTATGCGCTTGCACAAGCGCCATCAGCTCATGCCAGGACCGGCGCTCGCGTAGGCGCTCGACCCCCTGGCGGTCCATAAAGATCTCGGCGAGCAGTGAGCTCAAGGTCCGCGCCTCATCGCCGCCCGACCAGGCAAACGACACCATAAAGACGATATCGACCTCATGGCCGTATTCGTCCCAAAGAATGGGATGTTCGAGCAGGCCCACGGTAACAAAGGCCTCGGCGCTCAAGGGATGCATCCCATGGGGCATGGCTACCCCATTGCCAAACGAGGTGGCACTCGCGCTCTCGCGCTCGGCGACCTCTTGGGCAAACTGGGCATCGACACGGCCGCTCTCGACGGCGCGCTCGGAGAGATATCGGAGAACGGCCTGCTTCGACGACGCCTCAACGCGGTTGAAGAACAGGGCACGGCTAAAGAAAGAGCTTACGGAGTCCGATTGCGCAGTGTCGTCGCTCAGCACCTTGCGGATAGCGTTGACATCGCTCGTCTCCAAGAAGAAATCGGCCTCGCGGACGGGCACGGGCAACTTGACGTTGAGCGGCACCGTTGTGAACACGTAGTCGATGTGCGAAAAATCGAACGTTCCCACGCGGGCGACATCGCATGTCTCAATCGAATCGATATACATGCCAAACTGCTTGCGGTACTGGTGCTCGAGCATACGGGCGCTTCCCGCTCCCGAGGCGCACACGATCAGGATGCGCTTGCGACGCGGCTGGTCGGCTTGCTGCTCGAGGGCCAGGGCAAATGCCATGGCGATGTAGCCGAGCTCTTCATCAGAGGGCTGGCTGCCAAAATGACGCTCGAGTACCTGCGAGGTGCCAGCTGCCATCGAATAGGCCAACGGAAACCTCGTCTTGATATCGGGCAACATGGGGTTATCCATATGCATGTGATATTCAAGGCGATAGCCCAGAGGGCCGATATGCCGAGCAAGGTTCATGCGAAGTTCAAGATCGCCGCTAAAGTCAAACCTAAACTCATCGTTGACCGCACGTACCATCTCGGAAGCAATCTCCCACATCTCATCCGAGATAACGGCAGAGCCCTTCTCGGGCACGCCCGTGCCCCTGCCGAGCAAATGGATTGCGATAAAGGCAACCTCTTCTCGGGGCATGCTCACGCCCAGGGCATCCTTGATGTTTGCGGCAATCTGGAAAGCCGCGGCGTATTCGCGCGTTCCCTCCAGTTTTTGAACGTCCGATTCTGCAGCTGGGACATAGCAGCCCTGCTCGATGCGGCCAAGAGCAATGTAAAGATGCATGATGAGATTGCGGGATGCCAGCGAGCTCACCGTGACGGGCGAGGCCGTCAGGGCATCGTCCACACATGCGGCGATGGCCCGCAGGCGCTCGGCGAGCTTTGCATCGTCGGTGTCGGGCAACACGGGCCTCACCAGCGAGGCCAGGCACAGGCGCCGTTGTGACTCCCCGCCCGCAACGCGGATTCCGTAGCGTGGGCGCTTTTCGAGCGTTAAGTCAAATTGGGCGAGTTTCTGCTCTACCAGACGCATGTCATTGGACAGAGTCCGCGCCGAAACGTAGAGTAAATCCGCATACTCCTCAATCGTCACCCACTGGGACCGCATGAGGAGGTCGTTAAGAAGGAAGGACACACGGCCATAGCGCGTATCAGGAATGCCCGGATGGGCCAGAGCCGCACCGTCTAGCAAGCGAGCAAGCTCATCTGCACGTGCAACATCGATACGATACTGCCCCTTGCTGCCAACGATGCGTGCAACCCCTGCAAGGCTGTCGTTTGCGCGATGGATATAGTTTCTCACGGCGAGCTCGCTTACCTCGAGACGCTTGGCAAGTACCGCGACAGCGACAGGCTGAGCGTCCTCGATCATATTTACAAGCTGCTTGACGCGAGCATCCATGTCCTCCTCCTTTCCCTGCGTCTAGTCTAACGCGGTAAAGAATGACACTCCACGTCGCGCTCGTTCCGCCAACTCGGAACAGGTTGCGGGGAGTCCAGCTGAGCTATGGAGAGCCTGGGGAGAGGGCCCGAAGGCAATGCGTCGGTGTGGGATGCGCCTTCCCAGCCATTGGGCAGTCATTGGGGACAGACTTAAATGAGTAGTCGTTGGGGACGTTCTTGTTTGACTAGTCGTTTAAGAACGTCCCCAATGACTA
>JAXJLC010000282.1:0-2082 GCA_036297365.1 Collinsella sp. | reverse complement strand
GCCGTTGCGGCTTCAATCACGAAAGCCAAGACTACCGGCGTGCTCGCGGCAACCGGCGACACCTCGGGTGCGGCCATCGTGGCAACCGTCCTTGCGGGAACAGCCGCTATCGCCGCAGGCACCATGGCGAGCCGCAAGCGCTCTTAGACGCCTCTGCGCACATGGCAGCTCCCGCGAAGGCCCCGAGTCCCAGCACCGTTTAACAACGCCACCGCCGAGCTCCCCTCCGGCGGTGGCGTTTTCCATATGCGTCCGCAGGGTATGCACGAGATTGTCTTTGGTCTAGCCCAACCTGCATGAGCCGGCGTGCGACAATGGGGGCCGTCGATATCACAACGCCGAGAGAAGCCCGTCATGGAAGCGCATCAAAAGCAGATAACCGTTCATGCACAGCATGCCGAAAGCGCACCGGTCATCTATCTTCCCGTGGTCATGGGCGACGGCACGGAGGTTTATAAGTGTTGCCGAGAGCTCGACTGTCCGCCATTCGCCCTCGTCACCATTGGCGGGCTCGATTGGAATCGCGAGCTGAGCCCCTGGGCATGCGACGGGACCGTACGCGATGCCGAGCCTTTCGGCGGCCAAGCTGCCGATTTTCTTGATGAGCTGCTGAATCAGATAATCCCCCAGGTCGAGTCGTCGATTCCTCAGCCGCCCACCTGGCGCGGCATTGCCGGCTACTCGCTCGCGGGCCTCTTCGCACTCTGGTCCCTCTGGCAAACCGACGCCTTTGACCGCGCCGCGAGCGCATCGGGGTCGCTATGGTTTCCCGACTTTGTCGACCGTGCCAGCACGGCCCCTTTTGCCGGCAGCCCGCAAGCCGTCTACCTGTCACTCGGCAAAAAGGAAACCAAGACGCCCAACCGCATGATGCGGCATGTACTCGACGACACACGCGCGATGGAAGCGTTGCTCGTCGAGCGCGGCATTCCAACAACGCTGGAGCTCAACCCCGGCAATCACTTTGCCCAAACCGACTTACGCATGGCCCGCGGCATCCACTGGATACTGACACATTAAAAATGGTGCCCACACGCATATACGCATGGGCACCATATCTTGTTTTAGCTGAACGCAGCTGCTACTCAGCAGCCTCCTCAAGCTCGGAGACATCAAACTCAAAGTCGTTACCCGGCAGGATGGCGTTGAGCACAATGCCCACCAGTGAGCCCACGGCAATGCCGGACAGCGAAATGGTCACGCCGCCCAGCTCCAACACGATGGCGCCGGCGGTGCTGTACGCGATGCCGAGCGAAAGCACGAGCACCAGCGCGGCAACCAGCACGTTGCGGTTGTTCTGGAAATCGACCTGGTTCTCGATGAGGTTGCGGACGCCCACAGCGCTGATCATGCCGTAGAGCACAAGCGACACACCGCCGATCACACACGCCGGCATGGCCGCAATGACAGCCGCGAACTTGGGGCAGAACGAAAGCACGATGGCGCAACACGCGGCAATTCGAATTACGCGCGGGTCGAACACGCGCGTCAGGGCGAGCACGCCGGTGTTCTCACCATACGTAGTGTTGGCCGGAGCGCCAAAGAGCGAAGCCAGAATCGTGGCAAGGCCGTCGCCGAGCAGCGTGCGATGCAGACCGGGATCGGCAATGTAGTTGCGCTCGCAAGTCGAACCGATAGCAGAGATATCGCCGATATGCTCGATCATGGTCGCGAAGGCCAGCGGCATGATGGTGATGATGGCCGTCGTGGCAAGACCGCTATCGAACTGCGGCCCAAAGAGTGCAAACACGGTGTTGTCCCACACGATGGGCAGACCGACCCACGGAGCGGCGGCAACGCCCGAGAAATCAACCTCGCCGAGCGCAGCCGCAACGGCATAGCTCACCACAACGCCCAGCAAAATCGGCACGATCTTGACCATGCCACGGCCCCAGATGTTGCAGATGACGATAACGGCAACGCCAATGACAGCCACAAGCCAGTTGGTCTGGCAGTTAGCAATAGCGGAACTTGCCAGGATCAAGCCGATGGAAATGACGATGGGGCCAGTCACCACCGGCGGAAAGAAACGCATGACACGCTTGGCGCCAAACGCGCGGAAGAGCGCCGCCAGCACCGGAT
>JAXJLC010000281.1:0-2655 GCA_036297365.1 Collinsella sp. | reverse complement strand
TCATTATCGAGTCGACGTTTGGCGACTCGCACCCGGGTTCTGCCGGCCTGTTTGATCTGGTCGAGGAGGTCCGTGCTGGCGTTGCCGAGGCTGGCGGTCACGGTGCTCGTTACTTCTGCACCGATATCTGCGACGGCGAGGCCCAGGGACACGACGGCATTAACTACTCGCTGCCCAGCCGCGACATGATCGCCAACATGATTGAGATCCATGCCAAGGCCACCCCGTTCGACGCCGGCGTCTTTGTCGCCAGCTGCGATAAGGGCCTGCCTGCGAACCTCATGGCCATGGGCCGCATCAACATCCCCTCCATCGTCGTTACCGGCGGCGTCATGGATGCCGGCCCCGATCTGTTGACCCTGGAGCAGCTCGGCGCGATTTCTGCCCGCTACGAGCGCGGCGAGATCTCCCGCGAGGAACTTGAGTTTGCCAAGCACAACGCATGCCCCAGCTGCGGCGCCTGCTCCTTTATGGGCACCGCGTCGACCATGCAGGTTACCGCCGAGGCCCTGGGCCTTATGCTCCCTGGCACGGCCCTGCTGCCCGCCACCAGCTCCGACCTGCGTGAGTTTGCGCGCGCGGCCGGCCGTCAGTCCGTGTGGCTCTCCGAGCACAACCTGTGCCCCCGCGACATCGTGACCAAGGAGTCCTTCGAGAACCTCATCATGGTCCACGGCGCCATTTCGGGCTCTACCAACTCGCTGCTGCATATCCCTGCGATTGCCCGCGAGTTTGGCATTGAGATGTCCGCCGACGACTTCGATCGCCTGCACCGTGGTGCCCACTACCTGCTCAACGTCCGTCCCGCAGGCGAGTGGCCGGCGCAGTTCTTCTACTATGCAGGTGGCGTGCCGCGCATCATGGAGGAGATCAAGTCGATGCTCCACCTCGATGTCATGACCATCACTGGCAAGACCCTCGGCGAGAACCTCGAGGACCTCAAGAACAACGGCTACTACGAGAAGTGCAGCCGTTACCTTGAGAAGTGGAACCTCAAGCGCGAGGACATCATTCGCCCGTTTGACCAGGCTTTTGGCACCGGCGGCTCTATCGCCATCCTCCACGGCAACCTTGCCCCCGAGGGTGCCGTCGTCAAGCACACGGTTGTTCCGCGCGAGATGTTCCAGGCCACGCTTAAGGCTCGCCCGTTCGATTGTGAGGAGGACGCTATCCACGCCGTCCTGACGCACGAGGTCAAGCCCGGTGACGCCGTCATCATTCGTTATGAGGGCCCCAAGGGTTCCGGCATGCCCGAGATGTTCTACACCACCGAAGCTATCGCCAGCGACCCCGAGCTGGGCGCGAGCATTGCTCTGATCACTGACGGCCGCTTCTCCGGCGCTTCCAAGGGCCCGGCTATCGGTCACGTTTCGCCCGAGGCTGCCGTGGGCGGCCCGATTGCCCTGATCGAGGAGGGCGACCTTATCCAGATCAATATTCCCGAGCGCTCGCTGTCTATCGTGGGCATCGCCGGCAAGGAGATGGAGCCGGCCGAGGTCGACGCCGTCCTGGCCGAGCGCCGAGCCGCTTGGAAGCCCAAGGCTAATCGCTATACCTCCGGCACGCTCAAGTTCTTTACCGAGCATGCAGTTTCCGCCATTCAGGGTGGCTACATGGAGTAGCGCCCATGCGCATCAAATATCTCCTCTCATAGATGCGCGGCACAAAGAGCCTCGAGTTCATACGAGCTCGGGGTTCTTTTCGTCTGGATTGCAGACGTATCGTCGGACGAAAGCACGTTGCGTCTAGGGAAAAAACGTACGAAAGCGCAATTTCCATCCTTATTCCGGACGCAAATCAAGACGTAAACCGTTTGCGTCTGCTATAAATCCGTACGAAAACGGTTATCGTCTTGCAGGGCAGTTACCGCTTCTACAGTTCAACTTCCAGTTCGGCTTTGTGCTCGTAGAGGTAATTGCGCATGTAGGGGATGGCAAATGAGACCTTGCCGTACGAGGGGGCCTCGATAATCGATTCTCTTAACAGGCGGCTGCGGACGGAGCTCACCTGTTGAGGCGTTTTGTTTAGGGCATCGGCAACCATGCTGGTCGAGCTCGTCTGCCCCAAAGACGCCATGCTCAGCAGATAAGCGATGCACGTGGGCGGAATGCGCCGCAGCGCGGGCTCAATCACCATGGCGCAGAAGCGTTCGCGTGCCGTTGCAATGCCACGCTCGGCTTCTTCTTCTCCAATAATCGCTGTATGTGCGCGTCTTGCCAACTGCCATGCGTAGTATCCAACGAGTTGGATCATGAAAGGATAGCCTTGCGTTGCCTCGGCAAGTTGGCCGGCAATACCTGGCTGCAACTCCACGCCAGACGCTTCAATGGTTTCCTCGAGGGAATACAACACTTCGGTTACTGCCACAGCCTTCAGGTCAAAGGGGAGGGCGCGGCGCAAAAACGCAAGTGTCTTTCCGTTGATGATGCTTTCAATCATCGAAGGCAGACCCGCAAAAACAAAAGCGATATCAAGGTCTTCGCCGATAACCTGCTGAATCGCAATGGAGAGCGTTCGGACCTCATCGAGCTCTGCGTCTTGAACCTCGTCGAGAGTGATGAGCAGGCCGTTTCCATTCTTGGATATTGTCTGTCTCAAAGCGTCGCGTAGCGATGGGCCGATTCGCTCAATGTCTATGCTGCCGATGGATATGCC
>JAXJLC010000280.1:0-1757 GCA_036297365.1 Collinsella sp. | reverse complement strand
TGGAGGACGCTGACGTCCTCTACGGCGTCTCGATGCAAGCCGACGGCGTCAGTCGCGTCGTCTCGCAAAAACTCGATCGCGAAACCGGAAAGGTCGTGAATGCATAATGGGATTCTTCGATGCTCTCTCGCGCGGACTTGAGCGCAGCCGCGAGGCCCTCAACGAGGTCTTTTACTTTGGCGGCGAGGTCGATGAGGATTTTTGGGAGGACCTAGAGGACACCCTCGTTATGGGTGACATGGGTGCCGAGGTCGCGATCAAGGTGTCCGATGACCTGCGCGATGCCGCGGCCAAGAAGAACCTCAAGACCGCTCCGCAGCTTCGCCGTGCCCTGGCCGAGCAGCTTGAGCAGCACTTTGTGCCCATCGAGCGTGATCCGTTCTCCGATACGCCGAGCTGCGTGCTGTTTGTGGGCATTAACGGCGCTGGCAAGACCACGACGGTCGGTAAGATCGCGAGCGCCATGGCCGCCCGCGGTAAGAACGTCGTGATCGGCTCTGCCGATACGTTCCGCGCTGCCGCTATCGAGCAGCTCGATGTGTGGGGCCAGCGCGCTGGCGTCCCCGTCATCAAGCGCGACCGCGGCTCCGACCCGGCAAGTGTTTGCTACGACGTGCTCGACGAGGCCGACAAGCGCGGCAGCGACCTGGTGCTTATCGACACTGCCGGTCGTCTGCACACGAGCCCCGAGCTCATGCGCGAGCTTGCCAAGGTGGTTAACGTGACGCGTAAGCGCGCTGCCAATATGGCCGCCGGCCCCATGCCCGTCTCAGTCGTGCTCGTGATCGATGCCGCCACCGGCCAGAACGGTCTGAACCAGGCGCTCGAGTTTAACGAGGCGCTGGGCCTGGACGGTATTATCATGACTAAGCTCGACGGCACGGCTAAGGGCGGTATCGCCATGGCCGTGGCCGAGAAACTCAAGCTCCCGATCCTGCGCGTGGGCGTGGGCGAGCAGGTCGATGATCTGCAGGAGTTCAATGCCAAAGATTTCTGCCGCGCCCTGGTGGGCGAGTCCAATTAAGGAGTGACTAGTGTTTGATTCCCTGAGCGATCGCCTCAACGACACATTTGACCGCCTGCGCGGCAAGGGCAAGCTGACCGAGGCCGATATTACTTCGGCCATGCGCGACATTCGCATGGCGCTGCTCGAGGCCGACGTCAACTTCAAGGTCGTCAAGGAGTTCGTCGCCAAGACCAAGGAGCGCTGCATGACCGCCGAGGTCATGGAGTCGCTGTCGCCAGCGCAAAACGTCGTCAAGATCGTGCTCGACGAGCTCACCGAGATGCTTGGCTCAACCGAGAGCAAGCTCGTCTTTAGCAATCGCATTCCCAATGTCATCATGCTCGTGGGCCTGCAGGGCTCCGGTAAGACCACGGCGGCCGTAAAGCTGGCCTACCTGCTCAAGAAGCAGGGTCGCTCGCCGCTGCTCGCCGCGTGCGACGTCTATCGTCCTGCCGCTGCCGACCAGCTGGCCACGCTCGGTGGCGAGATCGGCGTGCCAGTCTTCCGCGGTGACGGCGCGCACCCGGTCGACATTGCCAAGGGTGCCATCCAGGAGGCCGTCGACCACCTGCGCGATGTGGTCATCGTCGATACCGCCGGTCGTCTGCAGATCGACGAGCAGATGATGCAGGAGGCCGTGGATATCAAGAAGGCTGTCAAGCCCGATCAGGTGCTGATGGTCGTCGATGCCATGACTGGCCAGGATATCGTCAACGTCGTCTCGACCTTCGCCGAGCGCACCGACTTTGAC
>JAXJLC010000279.1:0-5862 GCA_036297365.1 Collinsella sp. | reverse complement strand
GGTCAAGGTCAACCAGATCGGCACGCTCACCGAGTCGCTCGAGGCCATCGAGACCGCCAAGGAGGCCGGCTACGCCTGCATCGTGAGTCACCGCTCCGGCGAGACCGAGGATTCCACGATCGCCGACCTGGTCGTGGGCGTCAATGCCGGCCAGATCAAGTCGGGCGCCCCGTGCCGTAGCGATCGCATCGCCAAGTACAACCAGCTCATCCGCATCGAGGACGAGCTCGAGGGCAGCGCGCGCTACGCCGGAAAGGCCGCGTTCTACAACATTCGCTAGGCAGGCGGCGTGTGCGGGGACGGAGCTGACTCGGATTCGCCTCGTTCCCGCCGGGCACTGTTGAGCACCATTGGGCGCTGGGCCATATGGCTCAGCGCCTTTTTTATGTCGAGCAAGGGCCGCCGAAGGCGGTGTGCGCACTCGTGCTATAACTAAAAGACTTAGCGCAAACAAACCTCAACCGCACAAGGCGCACATGGATCAGATTTACGACAACAGGTACTATTCCGCCGGTTCGCGTGAGCCGTCACCTCGCCGTGCGCGCACGGTGCAGCTCGGTGGGTCCGCCTACGCCGGCGCCGACCGCTCCATGCAGCGCCCGACAAGTACCTCGCGCCCCAATGCTCAAGTGAATACTTCGACAGATGGACCAGTGCGCCCGGCACGTTCGTCGCATGCTCAGCGCTCGTCGGCTCAAACGCACGATAGGTCGAGCAGGCCTTCGAACCGTTTTTCGGGCTCGGACTTTATGCACTACGCCAACGACAACGCGGTGGTCAAGGCGATCTACGACTTTACCCACGGTCCTCAGCGAGGGCTATTCATCGGCATTGTCGTTGCCCTGGTGCTCGTGAGCCTGTATTTCCCCGTGCGCGATCTGTACGTGGCAAAGCGTTCGAGCGATATCTTGGCCAAGCAGGTCGAGATTCGTCAGCAATACAATGATGAGCTGCAAAAAAGCGTCGACAAACTGCTCTCGGAGGAGGGCATTAAGGATGCGGCGTCCGAGGATCTGGGCCTGGTGATGCCCGGCGAGAAGAGGGTTGAAGTGCAGGGCCTGGACGACGATTCGGATTCGTCTTCGAGCAAGAAGTCGTCGAACGCCAAGAAGGCCAGCGAAGTTGCCAAGGAAATCGAAGAAGTCGGTAAGGACGCCCCGTGGTACATCCAGGCGCTCGACATGCTGTTTGGGTTTAACGGTGTCGAGGGCCAGACGGTCGTGTCCAACGGCAAATAGCGCCCGGAGGGGAGCCCGCAATGGCAGATTGCAAACGATATAAGGTGGCGGCGATCGATCTGGGAACGGTGTCGTCGCGACTGGTGCTGGCGCAGGTCGAGGGCGGGGCGATCGTGGAATCGTCCAAGCATACCGAGATTACCGACCTGGGCGAGGGTGTGGACGCGACGGGTCGCTTTTGCGAGGCGGCGGTCGAGCGCGTGCTCGCTGCATGCCGCATGTTTGTGGACGAGGCGCGTGCCTTTGGGGCCGCGTGCATTTGCACCACATGCACGAGCGCCGCGCGCGATGCATCCAATGCCGCACTGCTGCTGGACGGTCTGCGTGAGCTGGGGCTCGAACCGCAGGTGATTCCGGGCGAGGTCGAGGCGCGCCTGACTTTTTTTGGCGTGGCGCACGACTTTGCCGGCGAGCGCATCATTGTTGCCGATTCGGGCGGCGGATCCACGGAGCTCGCGACGGGCGTCTATGCGCCGGAGCGTGGGGTCTTTGCGCTGGAGGGCACGCGTTCGCTGGACATCGGTTGTCGCCGTGTGACGGAGCGATTTTTCTCGGCACTGCCGCCAACGGACAGTGAACTTGCCGCCGCTGGCGTATGGGCGGGCGAGCAGTTCGGGGCTTACTTTGAGGGCCTGCCTGTCGACTTTGAGCGCGCCGAGCGCCTCGTCGCGGTGGGCGGTACCGTCACCACGCTCGTGGTGCTGGTCCACGAACTGGAGCCGTACGACTCGAGCTTTGTGCACCTGCGCGAGCTTTCGATGGAGCAGATCTCGGCCGCCATCGATCGTATATCTACGCTGGATGTGGAGGGTATCGCTGCGCTGCCGGGCGTGCAGCCCAAGCGCGCGGGCGTGATTCTGGCCGGCGCCGTGGTGATTCGCGAGCTCATGCGCGCCGGTGGCTACGATGCGCTCACCGTAAGCGAGAACAGCCTACTCGCTGGCATGGTCGCCACCATCAACGAGGTTCTCGACGGCGCCGCCCCCACCATCGCCTGGACCCCGAGTCTGAGCGCTCTTTAACCGTCTCCCTTTGAGTTGCGGTGAAATAGTTCCTAAATAAGCTGGTAAACGGTATAAACAGGATCTATTCCACCGCAACTTCTAAGGGACCGAAGCAGTCTTTTAGCCCGTCCCAAATTAGCTGACTTTCTGAAGCGCGGGGCGGTGGGACGTCTGCGTATTTGCTGCGCAAATCCGCACCGGCTTCGGCCGCCTGTCGGCGCCCTCGCCGGCTCGCTACGGACGCTGCGCGTCCGCTTAACGCTCGCCCCCTCGCGGGTTCGAGTCCCACCGGCATCTAAAAGAAGCGAGCCCGCATCCCTGGAGAACACGGGCTCGCAAGCAATCACATGGTAGGGGCGGTGGGACTCGAACCCACAATCCTTGCGGCGAGAGATTTTAAGTCTCCTGCGTATGCCAATTCCGCCACGCCCCCGTGAGACTAGAAGTCTAGCACAAGCCGTCCGTTACGCGTTGACGGCCATCGAGTGTTGGCCCGACTTCTCCAGGAACTCTTGGAACTTTGCCTCGTCGCCCTTGTTTTGATACTGCAGGGCCAGCAGGTACTCCAGTCGGCAGCGCTTGACCGGGTCGTCGCCGACATCCTCGAGCATGCGCTCCAGCTCGGGAATGTCGTTGTGGCGCTTGAGGATCATCGTGTCGTACATCAGCTGGCATTCGTGTGCGACTGTCTCGGCCTGACCGCCCTCAAAGCCCTTGATCTCGTGCAGCAACTCCTTGGCCTTTTTGCGGTCCTCCTGGCCAACGTAGTAGTTAAAAGCTTTGATCACCAGGTCGACGCGCTGCATCTTGGGCAGGTTGAGTCCCAGTAGCAGGTCGAACATCTCGTCGGCGCGCTTATGGTCCTCGCGCAGCAGATAGGAGTTCAGGCGCAGGTAGTCGCGGTTGTAGCGCGGGTACAGCATGCTGGTGAGTTTGCCGTCGAGCAAACGATCGAACTCGTCCCACTGCTTGGCGGCCATCAATTGCTGCAGGCGTTTAAACGTGGTGCGTTTTTTGACGCTAAAGAACACCGACACGGCGATGCAGATGATAACGACGGCGGTCCAGAGTGTGCGGGAATCGGGCATATTAGGGTCCTTAGTCGCTCATAAAGCGAGCGGTATGACAACACGTACTAGATGTATTATACGCAGCGCGCAAGCAAACTGGCATAAAAGCTCATCGAGGCCGAGTGCCATCGCTCGCTGCGGTACACTTACCTAAAGTAAACCATGAAGGGAGACATTACCTATGAAGAAGATCGTTTTGGCTTGCGGTGCTGGCGCTGCTACTTCCACGCTCGTTGCCCAGAAGGTCGCTACTCTGCTCGACGCCAACGGTTATGCCGACAAGTACGAGATCGTGCAGTGCGCCATCTCCGAGGCCAAGGATTACTGCGACGAGGGCGCTGACCTGCTGATCGCCACCACCGTTGCCCCCGAGGGCCTCACCTGCCCGTACGTGAGTGGCGTGCCCTTCATGACCGGCATGAACCGCGTTGCCGCCGAGAAGGCCGTTCTCGACGTCATGGCTCAGTAGGCGCTGACTGCATGAGTGAGCAGAACGCCAACCCGGTAGAGCTCTTTGGTATGCGCGTTGCCCATGTGGGCATTAACGCCACCGACCCGGCAGACGCCCTGGAGATCGCGGAGCTGTTCTCGACGATGATGGGCCTGCCCGTCATCGAGACCCCGGTTTCGTACTTCAACGATTCGCTGGTCGAGATCATGAAGCAGAACGGTCGTGGCACCAAGGGCCACATCGGCTTTGCCGTTAACGACATCGATGCAGCTGAGAAGTGGTTTGCCGAGCGCGGGCTCGAGGTCAACGAAGAGTCGCGCGCGCTGCTGCCCGACGGTGGTACCAAGCTCGTGTACTTTAAGCGCGAGTTCGCCGGTTTCGCCGTGCACCTGTGCCGCGAGTAGCGCACAAGCTGCCATAGCTGGCAAAAAGGGATAGGGTCGCGTGGCCCTATCCCTTTATTTATGCCGAGGGGCTTCCTATCGTGGCAGGCGAATCGTAAAGCGGCTGCCGACCCCTTCGACCGAGGTCACACCGATGACGCCGCTATGGCTATCGACGATCCACTTGGCGATCGCAAGCCCCAGACCCGAACCCTGTGCGCCGGCATCGCGCGCGTTGTCGGCACGGTAGAACCGCTCGAACGCGTGAGCTGCGGATTCCTGGTTCATGCCGATGCCCTCGTCCTCAACACTTATGTCGATCGTGCCCGCGCCCGCATCCGGCGTTATGCCAAATGTGACGGTCGTTCCCGCATCCGAGTACTTGGCGGCGTTTTGCACGATCACGCGCAGAGCCTGCTTCACGAGCGCCACGTCGACGGGCGCGTCGCAGCGCGGGTCGCTGGCAAGCGCAGCGTCAGAAGCCAGCCGATACGTGTGCTCGGTATCGATCATCTGCGATTCTTCGCATACCTCGCTGACCAGTGCAGCCAAGTTGGTATGCGCGCGCCGCAGGACCGTGCGCCCGGCATCGCCGCGCGCCAAAAACAGCAGCTGCTCCACAAGCTCTTGCATGTGCTCGCTTTCGGCTTTAAGGGACGCGATGGACTCCGCCAGCACGTCCGGGTCGTCCTTACCCCAGCGGTCGAGCATGTTCACGTAGCCCTGAATCACCGCGATGGGCGTGCGCAGCTCGTGGCTCGCGTCGTTGACAAAGCGCATCTGCTGCAGCTTGGCCTCTTGCATCTGGCGCAGCAGGCGGTTGAGTGCGACCTCGATGCTTGCCAGGTCGGCGTCGCCGGTGGTGACGCTCGGCGAGTCGACGCTTGCGCGCTCGATGGCCTGCTCCAGTGTTTCCATTTTGCCGCCGGCGAGTTGCATGCGGCCGAGTTCGTCCACGCGCAGGGCCAGGTCGTTGAGCGGCGCCATGGTGCGGCGCACGCGGCGGGCGCCGCCGAGCATATCGAGCATGCTGATGACCTGCCAACCCACAACGACAAGGTAGAGAGGCCATAGCGTGACGAGGTCCTGCGCGAGGGGGAAAGTCTTGGTGGTACGCGCAAGCTCGACGGTATAGGTGAGCGTTGTCAGGTCCCAGCCGCGCGCGGGCGTCAGCGTCATGCCGCGAACGGTGGCGCTGGGGATCCATCCTGCGGTAAACGCGCCGTTGGGCAGCGTCTGGTTGTATCCATAGACAAGGATCGCCGCCACAATCACTACTAGCAGCAGGTCGAGCCAAACGTAGCTCATCAGGCGGCGCCACATATAGCTCCAGTTGATGGCGCGGGCGATGGAGGTGACGCGTTTGGCCTCGGCGTTACGCGCGGCAGACATAGCCCACCCCGCGCACGGTCTGGATGATGCGGGCGCCGCCGGCGTCCTCGATCTTGGCGCGTAGATGCGCGATGTGCACGTCGACGTTGTTGGTGTCGCCCATGTATTCGTAGCCCAGCGCTTCGTGCGCGATGCGTTCGCGCGTGAGCACGGTCTCGGCATGCGCCATAAGCAGGGCGAGGACATCGAACTCGCGGGCCGTGAGCGCAATGGGCGAGCCGCCGACCGTGACTTCGCGGCGGTCGGGGTCGAGCGCAACCGAGCCCACGGCGAGCGTGGCGGGGGAGAGCGAGGCGGAAACCTGGGTCGAGTCACTGACCGGGG
>JAXJLC010000278.1:0-2552 GCA_036297365.1 Collinsella sp. | reverse complement strand
CTACAGGCCTGCCACACCTTCAACGTTGAGAGCGCGCGCATGCAGGAGGCCGTCGAGGGTGCGGGTATTCCGTATATGAAGATCGAGACCGACTACAGCAACGGTGACATGGGCCAGATCGAGACGCGCATCGCCGCCTTCATCGAAACCCTCTAGCTTCCTCAGGCACCGGATCTTGCCCCTCAAACCGTCGCTTGCGTACCCAAAGTACGCTGCGCTCCTCTTTCGGGGCAATCTCCGGCACCTGAGAAACCTAGAGCTAAGGCGCCTGAACGCGCCGCTACCTTTGATGTTTAGATTGGGAGAGAGCCATGATAGGGATCGGGATCGATATCGGGTCTACGGCGGCTAAGGCTGCTGTGGTCGACGGGGAGGGTTCGGTGGCGTGGACGTGCGTGCAGCCAACCGGGTTCTCCTCGGTCGATGCTTCCGAGCGGCTGCGCGAGGCACTGGCAGCGGCTGGCTACGACGTGGCTGCCGACGACGTGCGCGTGATCGCGACCGGCTACGGCCGTGTCGCCGTGCCCTATGCGCACAAGGTCGTGACCGAGATCACCTGCCACGGCACCGGTGCCGTGCGCCTGTTTGGCGATCACGGCACGGTGATTGACGTGGGCGGCCAGGACACCAAGGTCATTCAGCTTAAAAGTGGCCGCGTGGCCAAGTTCGCCATGAACGATAAGTGCGCTGCCGGTACGGGGCGCTTTTTGGAGATCATGGCCGACCGTCTGGGTATTTCCCAACAGCAGATGGCCGACCTTGCGCGTTCCGGTGAGCCCACCAAGATCAGCAGCATGTGCACGGTGTTTGCCGAAAGCGAGGTCATCAGCCTGATCGGTCGCGGTGAGCTGCGCGAGAACATTGCACGTGGCGTGATCGACAGCGTGGTCTCGCGCGTGGCGACCATGGCCGGGCAGGCCGCGGGCGCCCCGTACTACCTGACCGGTGGCCTGTGCGAGAACGCCTTCGTGGTGGAGCGGTTGGGCGAGCTGCTGGGGTCGCCGGTGACCACCTCGCCCCAGGCTCGCTTTGCCGGAGCGATTGGCGCGGCGATTCGCGCACAGGCGCTCAATTAATGCATCCGCCGCAGGCTCGCATTCATGCGTATACTGGGAGAAAATGATTGACCGATGAGAGGAGGTATCGATGGCTGACGATCAGATTAGGCTCACGTCTATGACGGCCGCGAGCGGTTGAGCCGCTAAGTTGGCTCCTGGAGCCCTCGCCCAGGTCCTGGGCGACTTGCCAAATGTGCATAACGACAACTTGCTCGTGGGGTTCGATACCTCTGACGATGCGAGCGTCTTCCGCGTAGGGGAGAACCTGGGGCTTGTGCAGTCCATCGACTTCTTCCCGCCGATGGTCGACGATCCGTTTCTGTTTGGCCAGATTGCCGCGGCCAACTCGCTGTCGGACATCTACGCCATGGGAGGCACTCCCTCGCATGCCATGAACCTGCTCTGCATCCCCAGCTGCCTAGGGGTGGAGGTGGCCGGTCAGATCTTGGCGGGCGGCGCCGACAAGTGCGTCAAGGCGGGCTGCACCATCGCGGGCGGCCACACCATCAACGACGATGAGCCCAAGTACGGCCTGTCCGTGAGCGGCTTTGTCGCGCTCGACCGCATGCTCGCCAACAGCGGCGCGCGCGTGGGCGATGCGTTGCTGCTCACCAAGCCGGTGGGCTCGGGCATCATCACCACGGCCATTAAGGGCGAGCTCATCGAGCAGGATGACGCCAGCCCGATGTTCGACTCGATGCGCACCCTCAACGAGGCGCCGATTCGCCTGGCCGAGGGACTCGAGCTTCACGGCTGCACCGATGTCACGGGCTTTGGCCTGATCGGGCACGCGTGCGAGATGGCCGAGGGCTCGGGTGTGCAGATTGAGCTTACGTCGGGAGCGGTACCGCTCTTTGACCAGTTGCTCGACATGGCGCGTCTTGGCATTATCCCCGCCGGTGCCTACCGCAACCAGGACTTCTTTGGCCCGCGTGTGACGGCCGACGAGGACCTTGAGCCGGGCATGTTGGATGCGCTGTACGATCCACAGACTTCAGGCGGTTTGCTTATTGCGGCGCCCGCGGCGGATGTGGATGAGCTTGCGCGCCGTCTGGATGCCGAGGGGCGTATCGCCGCCGTTGTCGGTCGCGTGTGCGAGCCGGTGCCAGGCGGTCCTGCCGTCCACGTTGTCCGTTAACGACACGTTTATTGAGCTCTGTTCCGTTCTAAAACGATTAATTCGAAAGGAAATACTATGTCTACCAAGATTGAAGTCAATGCCATGGGCGATGCCTGCCCGCTGCCCGTCGTCAAGACGCTCAAAGCCCTGAAGCAGCTTGATGGCGAGGGTACAGTCGTGACCTCGGTCGATAACGAGACCGCCGTCAAGAACATCTCCAAGATGGCGCAGGAGAAGGGCTGCACGGCCTCAGTCGAGAAGGTTTCTGACGCCGAGTGGCACGTGACCGTGGCGACCTCTGGCGCCGTTGCCGTGGCTGATTCCGAGCAGGATGGCGCTGCCTTCTGCGATGCCAGCGCCGGCAAGGGCAAGCT
>JAXJLC010000277.1:0-2311 GCA_036297365.1 Collinsella sp. | reverse complement strand
GCTTCTTGGACCACGAGAATCCCTTTAGGCTGCTCATCGCGGTACTGCTCTCGGCTCAGACGACCGACGCGCAGGTCAACAAGGTGACGCCCCAACTGTTTGCCCAGTGGCCTACGCCCGAGGCCATGGCCGGGGCAAGTGTGACCGACGTGGCGGACACCATTAAGTCACTCGGCTTTTATAAGAGTAAGGCCAAGCATGCCGTGGAGGCCGCGCAGATGATCGTTGCCGACTACGGCGGCGAGGTACCGGCCGACATGAAGGAGCTCGTCAAGCTGCCGGGCGTGGGGCGCAAGACGGCAAACATCGTGCTCAACGTGGGGTACGGCATCGTGGAAGGCATCGCGGTGGATACGCACGTCAACCGCATCGCGCACCGCCTGATGTTGAGTCCCAAGACGCACGCCAAAGAGCCGCTCAAGACCGAGCAGGATCTGCTCAAGATCTTGCCGCACGAGTATTGGGAGTCGGTCAATCACCAGTGGATCACCTTCGGCCGCGAGATTTGCGATGCCCGTAAGCCCAAGTGCGACGAGTGCCCGCTGGCGGATTTGTGCCCCAGTGTGAGTGTGATGGGGTAGGGGCTCGACGCGTTTAGTTGGCACTCGGAGACGGCGGCCAATGTTGCGCAACACATTTGGGCCGCGAAGGCTCAATATGATGGCGACAGATGCTGTTTGTTGTGAGGGGATGCCCGAATATGTTTTGCACCAAGTGTGGCTCCGAGATGCCCGACGGAACCGAATTTTGCACGAACTGCGGGGCGCGCATGGGCGTTGCTTCTCCGGCGGCCGCGCCCGCCGAGCCTGCGCCGATGCCTGCGGCAGGGATGCCTCCCGTGCAGGGTGCCGTACAAAAGAAATCGCATAAGCGCGCGGTGATTGTCGGCATGTGCGTGGCGGGCGTGCTCGTTGCCGGCGGTGCTGCGCTGGCACTGACCGGCGTGCTGGGTCCGCTTGGGCAGGGCAACTCATCGCAGATTACGGTACTGGGGTCCGACGAGGGTTCAGCCGAGCACAAGGACAAGGGAAGCGCCAAGGAGAAGCCTGCCGATGAGCAAGAAGAGCCGGAAGAGACCGAGCAGACGAGCAGCAGCGTAAAAGTCGACCTTAACGACCAGGCAACCTATGCCGCCGCAAACCTGTTCCTGTCGAACTTTACGGAGGAGCACTTCGATCGGGACTGGTATCAGACGGGCGGCTTCGATTCGACTGACGGACTTTCTGATGACGAGAAATACAAGCTGGTTAAGTTTATCTGGTGCCATTTTATTGACAACGCGCCGTATCGAATCGAGAAAGGCGACTATGACAACGGTAATAGCCAGCGTGTGGCGACTGATGTGATCAATAGGGAACTCAATCGCTTGACGGGTCTGACGCTTTCCGATGCCGATATGACTTATGACAGAACGCCGGAGGGGCAGGCGATTCCTGATTCGGCCGAAGCGCATGACGGGTACTTGTATCTGAAACAGGAATATGGCCAGGGAAATTACAACCCACCGTGTGCCATCGTTACGGGCACGACTGACCTTGGCGACAACATTTACGAGCTCACCTATGAGGTCTACAGTGCTGGCGGCATGTTACTTCCTTCCGACATCCCCGAGAGCACCTACGGCCTGCCAAAGAACCAGTTCATCGCCGCAATTCAAGCGGACGCATCCATGGGCCGTACCGAGACTTGCACGGTCCGCGTCGCGCAGGGTGACGGCATCCCGACCTTCATGCTGCTTAAAATGGGCGTCTACGATTAGACTCGGCGTATAGCTCACTCTGATAGCGCCAGGCGGCTTGCCCGTCTGGCGTTTTTGTTGCGGGGCTGGGCGTACGCTTGAGCAGGAGTATATGTTGCCTCATGCCGCCCCATGCAAAAATGTGTTGCTAATTTAGAAGCCTATTCAAGCGCGCCGAAGTCGTGGCGTGCTGGCGTAGCATGAGCAAAAAATCAAGCAATGGAGGGTAACGTGGCAATATCGAAGACGCGAGAGCTCGAAGATTATTTTGAACGCATCGTGCGCACGCGCGAAGGCGACCTGCCTGGTCGTCGCAAAGGCGACGAATACTTGTCTCAAACCCATGCGCTCTACCATGGCGACCCTGCGCCCTGGGCTCTGACGCCAAAGATATTCGACAAGGATATGACGGCGCTTCTTAAGGAGGCGTCCGAGCGCATGTACGGCATTATGGACAAGGTGACGCGGGCGTTTTGTTCCGATGCCTCCGTGCGCGCGTGGTTTCGCATGGATCCGGCTTTTGCTGACCTGTGCGCTATGGATGCCGGCTATGATTGCCAGATCCCCCTTGCG
>JAXJLC010000276.1:0-2005 GCA_036297365.1 Collinsella sp. | reverse complement strand
CCTTCTTGGTAACGCCAATCTGGTTGGCGGCAAGGCAGCCGGCGTCCTCGAGCGACTTGATGGTATCGATCAGGTCCTGTGCGACCGACTCGTCCTCGACAGTCGCAACCTCGCAACGCTGGGACAGGATAGCCTCGTCGTGGCAGAGCTCTTTAATCATACGTTCCTCCATAGGGGTCGTTGTAACTGCTTAAGTATACGGTACCCACACATTTTCATGCGAAAAATACCGTCCGTCTGCTACAAAGCGCCGAACATCAACATGCGAGGAACAACAGCGTCGTAAAGGGGCTATAGTGAGAACGTTCGTGTCAATCGGCCTAAACTCGGGGCCGAACAAGGAAAGGGTATGCATGGACGAACTTTTTCACGTCAGTGAGCGCAAGTCCACAATCGGGACCGAACTTCGCGCTGGACTGACAACGTTCCTGGCAATGGCCTACATCATTGCCGTCAACCCCGCGGTGCTCTCGGGCGCTGGCATCGATGCGGGAGCGCTCGCCTGCGCCACCTGCCTGGGCGCCGGCATCATGACCATCTGCATGGGCATCTTCGCCAACCGCCCGCTCGCCTGCGCGTCGGGCTTAGGCGTCAACGCGATGATCGCTGGCATCGCCACCACCGTCTGCGGCGGTGACTGGCACGTGGCCATGAGCGTCATCTTCCTCGAGGGTATCGTCATCTTGCTGCTCGTGCTCTGTGGCCTGCGCGAGGCCATCATGGACGCCATCCCGGTTGTCCTGCGTCACGCCATCTCGGTGGGTCTGGGCCTGTTCATCGCCATGATTGGCCTGTGCGATGCCGGCATTATCACCGCTGGCGCCGGTACACTCGTCGGTCTGGGTGACATCACCTCCCCCACCTTCATCGTCGGCATCATCTCCATCCTGGTGATAGTCGCCCTCGCCTGCCGCAACGTCCCCGGCTCGCTGCTCATCGGCATCGTCGTCGCAGTCATCGCCGGTATCCCCCTAGGTGTGACCCAGGCTCCGACCGGTATCATCGCCCCGCTCGACTTCTCGAGCATCGGTGGCCCCATCGCCGACGCCGGCGGCGTGCCCGCCATCGTCAAGGTCCTTACCGACCCCGCGCTCCTCGTCATCTCGTTCTCGCTGCTCATGAGTGACTTCTTCGACACCATGGGCACCGCGATGGCCGTGGCCAAGCAGGGCGAGTTCCTCACCGACGACGGCAACGTCGAGAATATCAAGGAGATCCTGATCGTCGACTCCGCCGCCGCTGCTGTGGGCGGTTTCATGGGCGTCTCCTCCATCACCACCTTCGTCGAGTCCACCTCTGGCGCTGCCGACGGTGGCCGCACAGGCCTCACCTCCGTCACCACTGGCGTGCTGTTCATTCTCGCCGCGTTCTTCTCCCCCATCGTCACCATCGTTTCCAGCGCCGCCACCTGCGGTGCTCTGGTCTACGTCGGTTACCTCATGATGAGCGAGGCCTCCGAGATCGACTGGTCCGACGTGTCGCAGGGTTTCCCGGCGTTCATGATTGTCGCCGGCGTGCCCTTCACCTACTCCATCTCTGCCGGCATCGGTCTAGGCTTTATCGCCTACGTGATCGTCGCGCTCTTTAAGGGCGAGGCCTCCAAGATCAAGCCGCTCATGTGGATCGCAGCCCTTGCCTTCCTCGTCTACTTCTTTGTAGCGTAGGCGCAAGATTCGCAATACCAAACAGCAAAGCGCGGAGCCGCTCGATGCGACTCCGCGCTTTGCTTTTAAAGCCAGGCACCACACGGACACGCGATGTATTGCTTCGCAAGTTTTGGACGTTTTGCTCTCCAAACGGCACTACCGACGGCTACATCCTGCAGATATGCTGGATATAACCGCATAGGCCCTATGAGGATGGGAGTAACCATGGCCGCCTTGTTCACGACCCCCAAGCGCAATGACAAAACCTCTGGAGCCCATTTTGTTGAGCCCGACCTGCGCCGTCGCACGCTGCTCGCACACGGCAGCTGGCGCCGCGTGACGCGCCGCATCGTTGTAGG
>JAXJLC010000275.1:0-4692 GCA_036297365.1 Collinsella sp. | reverse complement strand
GACTCCGTGCGACTCGGCGGAATCAGCGGGGCCGGCAACGCGCTCGTCAGGAGGCTGGCGGTCGAGGGGTCCTGGCGCTACGCCCAGGCCGGGCACCAGCCCAAGCTGATGCCCAAGGGCTCCGGAGTCCCGCTCGAGATAAGGATGCACGGGAGGAAGGGGTCCGAGCGCCTGCTCCGGCGACGCGAGGAGATGCTCGAGAGGGGCATGCCCCAGGCGAAGGCGAACGCCGCCACCGCCGCCGAGCTCGTGAGGAGGCTGTGGGCCCTCGGCATGATGTGCCGGGAGGCCGGCGAATAGACATAGCCCCCGTCCCGGCGAGCCGGGCAGCCTTCGGGGATACCCCCGTTCTCGCTGTGCGCGCGGCGGTCGCCGCATTCGCGTCGACAGACTTGGGGAACCCCCGCCGAAGGAGAGGATTGCGGGCCGCCAGAGCGGTATCCGCGGATATGAGACTGAGCCGAAGGCGTCGACGACATGCCGGGGGCGGACCGGGACGGGTTCAACGGCAGGCCCCGCCGACCGATTGCAAGCGGTCGGCGGGGCCATTGTGGCTCTTGACAGCGGATTGGGTCATATGAGCGAGAGGGGTCCTGGTATGGCAAGGTGACGTGAAACAAGGCGGCGCTGACCTTCTGGTCGCGCCGCCGAAGTTGAACGTCAGATTGCCGTGCCAGGGCCCCTCGCAGCGTCAAGAAGACCGCCGTTCGGTAGAACGGCGGAATCTAGCTGTTCAGCATGCGGTCGAAGCTTCCCGAGTCGCCATCCCGATAGTCGGCGGTCATCAGAATCTCCTGCGGAATTCGTCCGCCCTCGCGCAGCACGTTGCGGAACTGCACGCGCGTAACCATGGGCAGATCCTTAATCGTCGCCGCCAGGTTCTGCGGCACGCCCTGGTTGGCAGCCGCGGGCTCGCACGCGCCGCCGGCCTTCACGCGACGCTTATGCTCGGCAAGCATGGCGCGATACATGCCGGCATGCAGGCGAATCTCAACAACGTTGGCGTTGCGGGCCTGCTCGACGATGCGTGCACCCTCTCGATCGATATCGCCCACGTAGTAGACATAGGTAAAGCGATAGCCGATCTCGGCCAGATAATCATCCAGTGCGTGCGAGACGCTCGCCTTGCAGCCGCCGCCAAAGATCACGCCGCCCACCTTAGTGCCAAAAAGCTTGGCATGTTTGCGGCCACGCAGAAGCTTGACGATTTCGTCGTAGGTATCCAGGTTCTCGACCATAATGAACGGCTTGTCGGCGCCCAGCGTAAAGAAGCCCGTAAAGTGCACCGGACGGTTGGGGGCGACCTTGATCGCCTGCATGCTGATGCCCTTTTCGGTCATACGCCTGATCAGGCGCTCGCCATGCTTGCCGTCAAAAGCCTTCTCGTCGTTAAAGATCTGGTAGGCACGCTGGCGGCGCGAGGCAACCGGCGTATCGGCACCTCGGTTCTGCTCGATCCAAGCCTGGATGATTGCGATTTCCTCGGCAATCTTGCGGTTGGACATCTCGTTGTGCTGAGTGCGCTGCGGAGCCTTTTTGCCGTCCTTGCCCTCGACCTTTACGATCTGTGTCTGCTGCTCCTTGATCTTAGAGAGCGCCGTAGGCGTAGGGACAACCTTGAGCAGCTGCCTGCCTAAAACGCGGGCAAGGGCAAACGCCGAGACCTCGCCGTGGACGGACGACTTGGGCTGCTGGGCAGCAGTATCTGCTGCGGCAGACTCCGGCTTCCTCTGAGACTTGCGCTTAGAATCGCCTTGGGAATTGCGCTCGTGCTTCGGCATAGACGCCTGCTTCTGCGGACGAACGGACTTGCTCTCCTTCGCCGGCTGGCGCTTAGGCTGCCCCGAAGAAACCTCGGCCTTCGCATCCTCGTTCTGCGGCGTGGTCTTCTCGGTTGCAGTCTCGGCATGGGAACTGCGGCCCCCACGATGGCGACGGCGGCGAGGCTTGCTCGACGCGCCCTGCTCCGCCTGCTCATCAGTAGGCTGCTGGCCCTTGGCCTCGGCATCAACCTCAAGCTGCGGTTCAACAGGCTTCTGCTCGCGAGCCGCCGGCTCAACGGTCTTCTCGTCCTGGGTGGTCGAAACCGACTCGCCCTTCTCCTGACGCTTTACGGGATATGCACGTCCCGCAAAACCGCGACCAGGACGACACGAACCCGGAGCCTTCTTGGCAGACTCCTCAACATCGTCTGCAACCTCAGAAGACTCTTCAACCTCACGCGCGGCATCCTGCTGTGCAGTCTTAAAGTGAGCACCGCGACGACGCTTGGGCTCTTGGGCCTCCACGGGCTTTTGCTCCCTCGCGGGCTTCTGCGACTCGGCAGCAACCTCGGTCTCAACAGCCTCAGCATCCGTCTCACCCTTTTGAGCAACGGCGCGACGGAAGCGCTCCTGCTGGGCGCGGCGCTGCGCATCGCGCTTGCCACTCCCGCCAAAACCGCCGCGGCCGGCCTTGGCCGTAAAGGCGCGAACGACGCTCTCGTCAAGCAGCTCGTCGGTATCGACATGCTCGCGCGGAGCCGTTTCCACCGAAGCGGGCGCCTCGACAACGTCCTCGGCGGCCTCTTCGGCAACCTCGACGGGCCGCTCCTGGGCATCGTTAATCTCGGCATTGATGGTATAGAACGCCGGGCGCCCGTTAATGCCGCTACCCTCGATCTTGGTCACGATCTTTGCCGCGATAAGCTCATCGCGCATCGCCTTGGTGTCGCACTCCTTATCGACGGAGCGGAAAATCTGCGCCAGCGCACTCGACTTAATCTTGAGCGCCTTGCGGCAAAGCAGGTCGTAGGCAACCAGCTTGGCACGCTCAGCAGAAAGCGACGTCTGGCTGCTCAGGCGCTCAGCCAGAGCATCGACATTTTGTTGGTTATCGGAATATACCGTCTTGGCCACGGGGCCCCTTTCATATGCACACATATACGTCTATATGGTACAACGCGCGCCCTTATCCACGCAAAACATCTGCGAGAACACTCGAGCGTCACCCGCTTTTGCATGAAAAAAGACCGAGCCCGCGAAGTCGCGGACCCGGTCTTTCCGAGTCATATAGATGTGACGTTCAACTCGTCAGGTCGACTAAGCCTTGGCGGCCTCGGCGTCGACAGGAGCCTCGGCAGCAGCAGCGCGGCCATACTCGGCCTTGCCCATCTCGGACCACTCGGGCTCCTCGTCGGGCATGGAGCCAGCCTCCTTGCCGAAGAACTCCTTGAGGCAGTTGACGGCGACGATGAGGCCCAGGACCATCAGCAGGACAGCGAAGACAAGCTGCAGGCCCTTGGTGGCGGCGACGGAGACGGCGGCCGTGGTGGCGGTAGCCGGGATGGTACCGAAGAAACCGTAGGCCTGGACGGCGGTCATGCAGCCCATGGCACTCTGAACCAGCGAGGTGAAGGTGCAGCAGAGCAGGAAGGCGACGGGCACGTAGAGCATCCAGCCCTTGCGGCCGGTGCACTTGCAGAACACGGCGAGGGTGATCATAGTCATGCCACCGAGCAGCTGGTTTGAAGCACCAAAGAGCGGCCAGATGTTGGCATAGCCACCAAAAGCGAGGGCGAGACCAGGAAGCAGGGTGACGACCGTGGCGAACCAGGGGTTGCCGAGGACCTTCATGTAGCCGGCCTGGGACTCGATGGCCAGGGCGTCGTTGGTCTGGGCAAAGAACTCGGAGAACGAGGTGCGGGCGATGCGGGCGACAGCGTCGAGCGAGGTCAGGGCCAGAGCGGAGACGTTCATGGTCATGAAGACAGTAGCGAGCGTGCCGTCAACACCGAAGGCCTGCATGCCGCGGGAGATGCCAGCGGCGAAGATCTGGAACGGGGTGGAAGCGACACCGGCGTTGAGGGCGCCGGTACCGGCGGTGTTCATGTCGGAGAACATGATGCCGGCGACGATGATGGCAAGGATGCCGACGAAGGACTCGACGATCATGGCGCCGTAACCGACCTTGACGGCGTCCTGCTCCTTCTCGACCTGCTTAGAAGAGGTGCCGGAAGAAACGAGGCTGTGGAAACCGGAGAGAGCACCGCAAGCGACGGAGACGAACAGGACCGGGAACATCATGCCGGAGGCAGTGGAGAAGCCGGTGAAGACCGGAGCGGTCATCGTAGCCTGACCGTTGACGCCCAGGACGACGATGCCGAGGACAGCGCAGACGATCATGACGATCATCATGATGGAAGTGAGGTAGTCACGCGGGGTCTTGAGCATCTGGATGGGCATAGCGCCAGCGAAGACCAGGTAGACCATGACGACGGCGAACCACTGGAACTTATCCAGGTAGACCGGGAACTGCATGCCGACGGCGAACATGAGAACCATGAGGACAACGCCGGTGACGAACTCGGCAGCGCCGGTGAGGTTGAACTTCTTCTGGGCCCAACCAAAGGCGATAGCGACGAAGGTGAACAGGATGGAGATGGTACCAGCGCAGCCGGCGGCATAGGACTTGGTGAAGTCGATGGCACCGGTAGCAGCACCAGAAGCGTCAACGGCCGGGGTGAACATGAACGTCTTGCAGACCATGTCGGTGAAAGCGGCGATGACGATGATGCAGAACAGCCAGCAGAACAGCAGGAACAGGCGACGGCCGGTCTTGCCGATGTACTTCTCGATGAGCTGAGCGAGCGACTTGCCGTTGTTCTTCATCGAAGCGTACAGGGCACCAAAGTCGTGGACGGCACCAAAGAAG
>JAXJLC010000274.1:0-3528 GCA_036297365.1 Collinsella sp. | reverse complement strand
TCCACCGTACCATTCGCGCCGTGGCAGCAACCGAGGAAGAAGCCAAGCGTCTGGACACCAAACTTGGCTCTCCCCTGCTCGAGCTCACCCAGATTGGCTTTTTGGACAGCGGCGCCGCCTTTGAGTATTCGGTCTCGCGCAACGTTGGCGACCGCTTTGAGTTGCACAACGTAACGTTGGCATAGGTTTTTGTAGTCATCCGGGCGCTCGCTTTGAGCTGTTTTGTGCAGCGTCCGCGCAACACAATGGGGGTATGAACATGTCCGATTTGATTAAACTGACGCCGATCTTTCACGAGAAGATCTGGGGCGGCCGCCAGCTCGAAACCGTATTTGGTTACGACATTCCCAAGGGTCCCATCGGTGAGTGCTGGGCCATCTCGGCCCACCCCAATGGCGACTGCCAGATTGCGGAGGGCCCGTATGCCGGTCACACGCTGTCGTGGCTGTGGGCCGAGCATCGCGAGCTCTTTGGCAACTGCGAGGGCAAGGAGTTCCCGCTACTCGTTAAGATTCTGGACGCCAAGGACGACCTTTCGATCCAGATTCACCCCAACGACGAGTACGCCGCCGAGCACGAGAACGGCAGCCTGGGCAAAACCGAGTGCTGGTATGTGCTGGACTGCGAGCCCGGCTCCACGATTATCGTCGGCCAGCGCGCGCATGACCGCGCCGAGGCCGCACAGATGATCGAGGGCGGCCGCTGGGACGACATGCTCAACGTGCTGCCGATCCACAAGGGCGACTTTTTCCAGATTGATTCCGGCACCGTGCACGCCATCAAGACCGGCACGCTCATTTTGGAGACGCAGCAGTCGAGCGACGTGACATATCGCCTGTACGACTACGACCGTCCCGGCACCGATGGCAAGCTGCGCCCGCTGCACATTGAGCAGAGCCTCGACTGCATCGACTTTGATGCTCAGGCTCCGACCGACGGCACGGTGACCGCGCCCGAAGTCGATGGCGTGACCGAGCTCGAGTCTAACTCCTGCTACACCGTCAATCGTGTGCGCGTCGACGGCAGCAAGACCCTCGACCAGCGCTGGCCCTTCATGTGCCTGTCGGTCATCGACGGCGAAGGCACCGTCTGCGGCGACCCCGTCCACAAGGGAAGCCACCTGCTAGCTCCGAGCACCGTGGACAAGATTGAGCTCGAGGGCAATATGGAACTGATTGTCAGCCACCTGTAGGTCACCGGTCCCCAAGCGCTCGCCGGGACGGGGCGCGGGGCTTGATCGCCTGCTCGGACAGTCCCGCTCGAACGGAGAGCACATTAAGTGCTCTCCGGCTCGTGCAGAACTCGCAATCGACCAAATCCCGCGCCCCGTCCCGGCGAACCTCTGACTAGTTACGACAATCAAAAAGCAACAAGGGGCTCTTCCGTTCATCAACGGAAGAGCCCCTGCCATACATTACGAATCAAGATGCCTACAAATACACTCTTTCGAGAAACGATAACGTGTCCTGAAGCCGCGCCCTTTCCTTACGGTTGGTCTGCCGATTTACATACGAAGCAAAGTCCGTAAGAAAATCCTCCGCATCAACCCTCATTTGCCCCGTTAGCTCCAAACGCGCTGAGGACGACAACAAACCGGCAAGTCGAGCAACATCTGAACGATGCTTCCGCCGATCTATATCGTTGCAATGACGCCCTTCTTCATAGCTCCTGTTGATATCAATGTGCGCACGCATCTTGAGGGGGATGATATGGAGCGCATCGAGCAACGTGATGCCCTCTACGTTCGTTGCGTTGTCGCGAATAAATTCGTAGTAGCCATCGTCGAGAATAATGGCGGAAAGACTCGATATCGCCCCGTCAAAGGAAAGAGGAGCTACCTCGCTCATTTCGTCTTCGAGCACAAAATCAGGATGTCGGGCAAACAACTCGATTTGACCGGGATAGTCTAGGGCTCGCCTTGATCCTTTGGGCAAACAGAACCGATAGTAAGTGCACTTTCCATCGCCGACCTTTCCAACCTCGTATCCAGCTGCTTTGATAAATGCCCACAATGCAGTGGCAAATTCAACGCCTTCCCCATCAACAATTACGACGACATCCAAATCTTCGGTAGCCCTGAATGAATCACCTTCGCTGTCAAATAGAACGCTGCAGGCCCCTCCACCAATAAGGACGTAACCACCTTTGCAGCTGCTCATGGCGTCGGCAAATCGCTCTATTCCCCTCACTTTTGGCATATCGTCCTCCTGAGCTGTTCGACCGCATCGAGCAGACGGTCATCTTTGTAATCCGCTTTTGCGCAGGCAACGTATAAGGAGAACGGGTCGACACATTGCAAACCTGTCGTATCAAAACTAACATCGGACGGCGCGTCCACGGGATACGACCAGATCTCAATCTCGATAGCGGCCGGTTCGTACCACTGGGCCTCCAACCATCTGTCGCCCATGTGCTCTCTTAAGGCATCTACCTGATACTTTTCGAGAGCAACGGTTGGGACAGAATCATTATGAGCAAGGTCGGACATATAGCTAAGGGCAGACACACCGGAAAGCAGCGCATCAACGGCGCGTAGCTCTGTTCTCTCGATAACCTTCTTGAGCCGGATTCGCTCTAAAACGGGTGTGCGAAGATAGTCCTCAAATCCATCCAGCAACGTCTCGGTCGACAGCCCGGCGTCGCACAATATACGCTTTTTGCCGTCCCGCATAATCAACCCAGGAGCTATAGCGGCGATTTCCGAAAGATAGCCGCTGACGCTTGCCGCGCTTTTGCCACACAGACGCGCTAGGTCGCCGGCGGAGCAGTCAACCCATCGTCCCGCGATGAGATTTAGAACGATTCGTTGAGATTGGGGCGAAAGCGAAGCAGCAGGAGAAGCACCCAGCACCTCATCGGAAATAACGGCTCCGATAAACGGCAGAAACGCATTTCGCTCATCTCGGATATATGCGATCCCCTCCGAAGAAAGCGCGCGCATAAAGCCTAAATCCATAGCATCCCAGCAAATTGCCACCGGGCGAGCATCTATCTTACGCACTGCATTGACGAAATTTCGCGCCGAAATGACACTGGGCGGTTCTTTTGGTTCCGCAACAATAAAACGGCCTTGCTCAGACATGCCGAGCCGCGCTAAGCGAAGCGAATACCGCTCGAGATACATGCGAGGAATCTGCATCTCAACTGGCTCCGAGTCGATGGCGAGCTCTAAAGAGAAGAGCCTTTTTGGGAGACAATTTAGCAGCATGTCCACTCACCGTTTTCATTTCAGTTACATTTAAGTATCTAACTGAAATTATACTGAATCGTATAAAATCATCAATCATCAAAGCCAAGCGCACCATTTAAAACGCAACAAGGGGCTCCCCCGTTCTTTAACGGGGGAGCCCCTTGCCATGTCTAAGTATTCAGCCCACCCGGTTCTCCAGATCAAAAAGCGAACCAGCAAAGCGACGTTCGTCCAGCAACGTTACCCAAGGACCTGGGCGGGCGTATAGGGCAACATCGGTCGCGAGTTCCGCACGCAAAGGAGGCCACTTAATGTGGCCTCCGTCTTGCGCAGGACTG
>JAXJLC010000273.1:0-1671 GCA_036297365.1 Collinsella sp. | reverse complement strand
GATGACGCCGATGCGCTTGCCCTTGAGCTCACGGCCCACAAAGGCCTTCTTGGCCTTTTCGGCATCGACCTGAATCTCGGGATCGTCGGCGTTGTCGCGCACCCAGTTCATCGACTGCACCACGCCGCGGCTCGAGAGCACCAGCATGCCCAGGACGAGCTCCTTGACGGCGTTGCTGTTGGCGCCGGGGGAGTTAAAGACGACGACGCCCTTCTTGGCGTACTCCTCGACGGGGATGTTGTTGACGCCGGCGCCGCAGCGGGCGATGGCGCGGATGCCCTCGGGCAGCTCGTAGCCGTGCAGGTCGGTGGAGCGCATCAGGATGGCGTCGGCCTCCTCGGCAGTGCCCACAAACTCGTAGCCCTCGCCAAACTCGACCTTGCCGTCTTTGGTGATGTCGTCGATGGTCTTAATCTTGCGCATGAAAAACTCCTTAGCAGGTTTTGATCTAAACAAGGTGGTTTGAAGTGGCTGGTCGGCCCGCGGGTTGCGGGCTAGTTAGATCGCGGACTCAAACTATGCTGCGCTTCGAAGTCCTTCATGTATGAGGCCAGTGCCTGCACGTCTTCCATGGTTACGGCGTTGTAGACGCTGGCGCGCATGCCGCCCACCAGGCGATGGCCCTTGACGTTTTGAATCTGGTGCTCGGCCGCGCCTGCGACAAAGGCCGCGTCGAGTTCGGCGTCGCCGGTGCGGAAGGTGACGTTGGCAATGGAGCGGCTGTCGGCCTGCGTGGTGCCATGGAACAGCTCGCTGTGCTCGAGCAGGTCGTAGAGCAGGTTGGCCTTGGCCCAGTTGCGCTCGGCCATGGCGGCAAGTCCGCCGGTCTCCTCGACCCAGCGGAATACCTTGCCGCACACGTAGATGCCAAAGGTGTTGGGCGTGTTGAGCATGGAACCCTTGGCGGCCTGGGTCTTAAGGTCCAGGTACTGCGGCGTCTGCGCAAACGCGGGGCCATCTGCGATGAGGTCGTCGCGAACGATGACCACGGTCACGCCCGCGGCGCCGGCGTTTTTCTGCGCGCCGGCGTAAATGAGCCCGTAGCGCTCAACGTCGAGCGGCTGCGACAGAAAGCAGCTCGAGACATCGGCGACCAGCGGCACGTCGCCGCAGTTGGGCAGCTCGTGGTACATGGTGCCAAAGATGGTGTTGTTCTGGCAGATGTAGACGTAGTCGAGTCCGTCGCCCGCGGCCTCGGCGGCAATGCGCGCGCTGATGTCGGCCATGGTGGGAATACGGTCGAAATTGGTGTCCTCGGAGCTCGCGAGCAGCACAGCCTCGCCGTACTTGGCGGCCTCCTTGTACGCTTTGTTGGCAAAGTTGCCGGTCACGACGTAGCCGGCGCGGCCGTGGCGCATGAGGTTCATGGGGATGCCCGCAAACTGCAGCGTGGCGCCACCCTGCAAAAACAGGACGCGGTAGTTGTCGGGGATGCTCAGCAGGCGGCGCAGGGTTGCCTCGGCGTCGTCGATGATCTGCTGGTACATGCTAGATCGATGGCTCATCTCGAGCACGGACATGCCGCAACCGTGGTAGTCCATCATCTCGTCGGCGATCTCGGCGAGCACGCTTGTAGGCAGTGCGGCCGGGCCAGCTGAGAAGTTGTGCACACGTGCCATCTTCCAGTTCCCCCTCATAGTCGTTTGTACGTTCGGGACACTTTAGCACTGG
>JAXJLC010000272.1:0-3670 GCA_036297365.1 Collinsella sp. | reverse complement strand
GCCTGCACGTTGACGGCGGTGCCGAGGTCGTCGGAAATGCCATGCTGCTTGCGGTAGATGCAGGCACGCTCGTTCATCCAGCTGCCAAAGACGGCCTGGATGGCAAGGCGTAGCTGAAGCTCCGGGTCGTGCGGGAAGACGGGCTTGCCGTCAGCGACCTCGAGCTCGGGATACAGGGAGGCATCGACGTTCTCGGAGAAGATGCCCTTAAAGGTCTCGACGAGTTCCTGCAGGTCCTCAGCCGAAAGCTCGGAATCGACGCGAACGCCGGCGACCAGACGGGCCTGGGTCAGGGCGTTCTCGAACAGGTCGGCGTCAACGCCCATAACGACGTTGGAGAACATCTGAATAAAGCGGCGGTAGCTATCCCAAGCAAAACGCGGATTTTGTGTCTGGGCGATGAGCCCCTGAACGGAATCGTCGTTGAGGCCTAAGTTGAGGACCGTGTCCATCATGCCGGGCATGGAGAACGGAGCGCCCGAACGAACCGACACGAGCAGCGGATCGGAGGCGTCGCCGAGCTTCTTGCCGCAGCGGGCCTCGAGGTCCGCCTCGGCAGCAACGATCTCATCGAGTGCGCCCTCGGGCCACACGTTGCCGGCACCGGAGTACTCGACGCAAGTCTGGCAGGTAATGGTAAAGCCACCGGGAACCGGCAGGCCGATGCGGCTCATCTCGGCAAGGTTTGCGCCCTTGCCGCCAAGCACGAAGTTCATGGACTTGTCGCCCTCAGTGACACAGGTGCCCTGGGCGTCGGTTCCAAAACGGTAAACCCTCTTGCAATCGCTCACGATACTTCCCCTTTCATGCACTTACGCGCACGACCGTGGTAACGAATCGACCCGCCAAATGCGGGCCGTGAGGGAACTATACGGCGGGTTTTGAGCGGGCTTAAGCAGAGGATGCGCGGTTTGGTAAACGTGCTAAAACTGGCGGTAAACGGTAGGTAAAGGTGGTTACCTTATGAAGATACCACTGTAAGAAAGTGCAGGTCAGATGCGATATTTTTGCTAAATCGCTTTATCAAAATGCTGCTACTATTAGGCTCGACGGGCGGCGCGGCGGGCACGGGCTTCTTGGATTTCCTCCAAGTGGCTAATGATCTCGGCAGCGCTTTCCTCGATGGCCTTGCCGTCGGTACGCACCACAAAGCAGCCTAGGCGCTTCATGAGCGCACGGGCTTCCTCGAGCTCGCTGTGCACGCTCTCAGGCTCGGCATAGGAGCCGGCAACGGCACGAGCGTAGTCATCGCCCAAGCGGCTATCGCGAATTTCGGAAATCACATCGACGGTCGAAATCAGGCCGAACAGGCGCATCGGGTCGACCTCGTAAATCGACTTGGGCGGCTCCATGCCATGCACCAGTGGGACATTGGCGACCTTGTAGCCCTGATAGGCCAAATACATCGACAGCGGCGTCTTGGACGTGCGCGATACGCCCAGCAGCACGATATCGGCACCCGACAGATCGTCGCAGCCGCGCCCGTCATCGTGCTCAACGAAATACTCCATGGCCTCGATACGATGGAAATAGCGATCATCGGTCTTGTGAATCACGCCCGCAACGCCCTTGGGCGGCACACCGATGAGCGACGACAGCACGGCGAGCGTCGGGCCGATCAGGTCGACCGAACGGATATGCAGCATGCCCAGGTAATCGAGCACACGGGCGCGAAGCGCCGGATCGACAATGGTGTGGAACACGGCAATATCGCGATGATCGGCATCGACGCGCGGACCCACAAACGACTTGACCTGCTCCACCGAGTTCACCTTGGGCAGGCGCAAGAGACGAAAAGCCCCTTCATCAAATTGCCCGGACGCCGCAAGCACCACCTCACAAGCGGTATCACCGAGCGAGTCGGAGATAACGATAACGGTGGGACGAGCGGTGACCGGGCAATCCATGCGGGGCTCCTTTTGCGCTTATGCGCAGGCTGGCTTACTTTTTGCGAGCAAGCTCACCGATGTTTGCGATGCCGGAGAAAACGGCCTCGAAGCGGTTGAGCAGCTTAAGGCGATTATCGCGAAGCTGCTCGTCCTTGTCCATGACCATGACCTCGTCGAAGAAGCGGTCGATGGGGGCGCGCAGGGCGGCAAGGGCGGCAAATGCGGCCGGGTAATCCTCGGCAGCAAGGGCGGCGTCGACAGCGGTCTGAGCAGCCTCGGAGGCATCGGCAAGCGCGAGCTCGACCTCGCCCATCAGGGCGCGGTCGTACTCCGCGCCCAGCTCGGGCTTGGAGATGTGCGCAGCGCGGGCATAGGCGGTCGCCAGGTTATCGAACGTCTCGGCGTCGTTCTTGCGGGCCTCGTCGAGGGCGGCGCAGCGGGCGAAGAAGACGGACGGGGCGATGATGTGCACCGCGGAGACGGCGGCAACGGTATCGGCAGGAATCTTCTCGTCGCGGGCCATGCTCACCAGGCGGCCGTGGAAGAAGTCACGAACCTGCTGGGCGACCTCGCCGGCGTCGAACTCAATGCCCTGCTCACTGTAGAGCTCGAGAGCGAAGTCGATGAGCGACGTGGGGTCGATCGGCAGGCGGTCGCGCAGGATGTTGATGATGCCGATAGCGGCACGACGCAGCGCATAGGGGTCCGAAGAGCCGGTCGGGGGCTCGCCGATGGCAAAGATACCGGCGATGGTATCGAGCTTGTCGGCACAGGCCACGATGCAGCCAGCGGTGCCCTCGGGCAGCTCGTCACCGGCAAAGCGGGGACGATAGTGATCGCGAATGGCGTGGGCGACCTCGTCGTTCTCCCCCATCGCGGTCGCGTAATAACCGCCCATCACGCCCTGCTGGCTCGTGAACTCGACGACGGCGTTGGACACCAGGTCGGCCTTGCACAGGTGCGCGGCACGGCCGGCGTCGGCTGCCAGATGAGCACCCAGGTGTGCCTCGCGGGCAATAGCGAGCGCGAGCTGCTCGATGCGCTCGGACTTAGCGAGCACGCTACCGAGCTTCTCCTGGAAGGCAACCTTGGCCAGACGCTCACGGAACTCGTCGAGGGAGATCTTCAGGTCCTCCTCGTAGAAGAACTTTGCGTCGTCCAGACGGGCGCGCACGACGCGCTCGTTGCCGTCGATCACGCGCTCGGCGTTCTCGGGCTTGCTGTTGGAGACGACCACGAACTCACGCGTGAGCTTGCCCTCGCCGTCATAGATCGGGAAGTAGCGCTGGTTGGTGAGCATGGACTCGCAGATAATCTCGTGCGGGACCTTGAGGAACTCCTCATCGAAGGTACCGACGAGCACCGTCGGCCACTCGCAGAGGTTAATGACCTCCTCAAAGACCTTCTTGGGCGTATCGACATGGCAGCCGGGACGGGCAGCCTCGACCTCGGCGATACCGGCAAGGATGACCTCACGACGACGCTCGGCAGAAAGCACACCGGCGTCCTCGAGCACCTGCTCGTAAACAGCGGGGCTGGCAACCACATAGTCGCCAGGGCCAAGTACGCGATGACCGCGCGTGGTGTTGCCGCTCGTCACGTCGGCAAACGACACGGGCACAACATCCTCGCCCAAAAGGCAGCAGATCCAGCGGACCGGACGAACAAAGGTCGCATGCTCGTGACCCCAGCGCTGGCTGCGGTAGTTGGGCCACTGCAGGCCGGCGATGGTCTTCTCGCACAGAGCGGTCAGAATCGGCGTAGCCGGTGCGGAAGGAATG
>JAXJLC010000271.1:0-6962 GCA_036297365.1 Collinsella sp. | reverse complement strand
GATACATGCCAAAAACGCGCGCCGGGTTCTCGCTCATCAAGCGGCAGAGGTCCTCGGGGCCCAGCTGGCCCTCAAAGCTCGTGGCAATCGCGACGGGGCGATGCTCCACGCCGGGCCCGCCGTTGGGAATCGCGCGGAAGTCGTCGCGCCCGCGGTCCTTTTGCCCGTGCAGGTTAAAGCTGCAGTGGTCGGTCGCAATCGTATCGATCTCGCCGGCCACAAGCGCCTCGCGCAGGGCTGCACGGTCACCCGCATGGCGCAGCGGCGGACTCATCACATACTTGGCACCCGCAAAGCCGTCCTCGCCCTGCTCCAGATAACAGGTGTCGTCGAGCATCAGATACTGGGGGCAGGTCTCGACATAGATATTCTTCTGCCCGCGCGCTTTGGCAGCACGGATGACCTCGAGCCCCAGCTTGGTCGAAAGGTGCACCACGTTGACCGGAGCGTCCCCGGCCAAGTGCGCCAGATACAGCAGGCGGCTCACGGCCTCGGCCTCGCACACGTCCGGACGGCTGAGCGCATGCCCCTCGGGCCCGTGGATGCCCCGCTCAAACACGCGCTTCTGCAGTTCATTCACCAACGTGCCGTTCTCGCAATGCACGCACAGCATGCCGCCAATACGCTTGAGCTCCTCGAGCACCTCGAGCGTCTCGGCATCGTCCAAGCGCAGGTGGTCATAGGCAAAGTAGGTCTTAAACGACGACACGCCCGCCTCGCGCATGGCCGAAAGATCGGCGCGGTTGCGCTCATTCCACTCGGCGAGTGCCATATGAAAAGCGTAGTTGGCCGTGCAGGTTCCGTCGGCGCGGCGATGCCACTCGGCAAGGGCATCGGGCATGGTCACGCCGCGATCGGCCGTCGCGTAGTCCACAATGGTCGTCGTGCCGCCGCAGGCAGCCGCGCGCGTGCCGGTCTCAAAGCTATCGGCTGTCCAATCCATACCGGTCCAGCACTGCATGTGCGTGTGGCCGTCGATAAAGCCAGGAAACACCCAGCAGCCCGCGGCGTCCTCGACGGTATCGCCCTCGGCCGGCTCGATCGCCGCGGCGATCCGCACGATCTTATCGCCATCCATGGCAAGATCGGCGCGGCGAAGCCCCTGTGGCGTCACGAGCGCGCCGTTTTTTATGATGATCATAATTGCTCCTTATTGATTGATGCTGTTGGCCACGCGATCAAAATACGAGCAGGCGGCGATATGCTCCGTTATGCGTCGCTGTCCCTTGGCGGTATCGACGTCCCACAGCTCGTAGGCACGCGCCTCGACCAGCACCACGTCGGTACGGCCCTTGAGGATCGAACCGCCGCCGTCCTTGCCCTCAAGACACATAAGCGCATCGAACAGTTCTGCCGGAAAGAGCACCGGGCTCGAAGGCTCACCGTTGCACGCAAGACGCACCGGATGCTTGCGGCCGCGCTCGTCAAATGCACGAACCATAGCCTCAAAAGAATCCGAACTCACGAGCGGCTGGTCGCCCGGCAAAAAGAGGCAGCCTTTCCAGTTGCGTTCGACTCCCCACGAAAGGCCCGCACGGACGCTTTCGCCGCGCAGCTCGCCATCGTGCAGCACGCACGAACAATGCTTGTCCTCGCAAATCTGGGCGACCTCGGGCCAACGCGTCGAAACCACGACGTCAAAGCCCCGGGGAACCGAATCGATGGTCCGGGCAATCAGCGGCTCGCCATAGATATCGGCAAGCATCTTGTTAGAGCCAAACCGCTTGCCCTCGCCCGAGGCCATAATGACGCATCCAAGTTTCATGGTGATACCTCCCCTGAAACCATCGTACCCATAACTCGCGCCGCGGGCATCCACATCGAAAGCGCTTATCCCGCACGCCCGCGATGCAAAAAAAGGGCACCCCGCCGGTTGGCAGAGCGCCCCCTTTACATGGCTTACCTCAACCCGGCTTTAGGCCTGGAGCCAACGGGCGGTGTTGCGCTCGTCGAGGGCCTTGAGGGTAGCGGCGGGATCGGCAACCTTCTGCAGGAACATCATGGCTGCGATGGCATACGGCTTGTAGCTGGCCTCCTTGTACATGCCCACGCGGTGCATGTCGAAGACGTCGGCGTTAACCTCGCCGTGCTCGCAGGAGACACCGGAGATGTCGGCGGGCAGCGGGTGCATAAAGATAGTGTCCTGGCCGTTGGCAGTCTTCTCCATGAGTTCGGTCGTGGAGCACCAGTCCTGATGGGTGGCGTTCTGGGCGAGCAGCTCCTTCTCGAGCGCTGCGATGCCGGCGTCGTCGCCCTCGGCGTACAGGTTGGTACGCTTCTCCATGGCGGCAAACGGAGCCCAGCTCTTGGGGATCACGATGTCGGCGCCCTCGAAGGCCTCGGCCATGGTGTTGACCTGCTTAAAGGTGGTGCCGGACTCGGCGGCGTAGCCCTTGGCGCGCTCGACGACCTCGGGCATGAGGTCATAGCCCTCGGGGTGAGCCAGGGTGACGTCCATGCCAAAGCGGGGCAGCAGGCTGATCAGCGACTGCGGGCAGGACAGCGGCTTGCCGTAAGAGGGCGAATAGGCCCAGGTGACGGCAACCTTCTTGCCCTTGAGGTTCTCGAGGCCGCCAAACTCGTTGATGAGGTAGAGCATGTCGGCAGAGGACTGCGTGGGGTGGTCGGAATCGGACTGCAGGGAGATGAGCGTGGGACGGTGATCCAGAACGCCGTCCTCGTAGGCCTGCTGCACGGACTCAGAGACCTCGGCCATGTAGGCGTCGCCCTTGCCGATGTACATGTCATCGCGGATGCCGATGACGTCGGCCATGAAGGAGATCATGGTAGCGGTCTCGCGGACGGTCTCGCCGTGAGCGATCTGGGACTTCTTCTCGTCCAGGTCCTGCAGCTCAAGGCCGAGCAGGTTGGCGGCCTTAGAGAAGGAGAAGCGCGTACGGGTGGAGTTGTCGCGGAACAGGGAGACGGCCAGACCCGAGTCGAAGATCTTGGACGAGACGTTGTTCTCGCGCAGCTCGCGCAGGGCGTCGGCGACGATGTAGAGAGCCTTGAGCTCATCGGTAGTCTTGTCCCAGGTGTGCAGGAAGTCGCTGCCGTACATACCCTTAAAATCGAGGCCGTTCAGCTGCTCGACGAGCTCGGTAAACTTAGCGTCCATGGAAATGTCCTTTCTAAAGATGAAACGATCGCAGTGAGTAGATGTGCTCCGGCATGCGCGTGTGGCTAGAACATGCAGAGCACCATGACGAGGACCCGCCACCGTTGAGGAAGCATGGGAGATAACGACCGCGGGCCCCAAGTCAACAGGGGTGCCGGGGACACGAGCGGCCCCCGGCTCAACAAAATCGAGGAATGGGACTAATCGATCTTGTTGTTGGTCAGACCGGCGCGGAACACGGTGGCGTCGCCATCGGCCTGGCTCGGATCGTAGAGGTTCAGGGCAGCCACGTACATGGCGGCAGCGGTGACCAGGTCGTCCTTGTAGGTGACCTCGTTGGGAGCATGAGCCTGAGACTCGGCACCCGGGCCAAAGCCCACGCAGGGGATGCCGTAGCGGCCCTGGATGGAGACGCAGTTCGTGGAGAAAGTCCACTTGTCGCACAGCGGGCGACCGGTGCGCTTGTCCATGCTGGGCTCACAGCCGATGCGCTCGTCACCAAACATGGCCTTGTGGGCGTCGACGAGGGCCTTGACGTGCGGAGCGGTCTCCTTGTTGATCCACGTGGGGAAGTAAGCCTCGGTCTCGTAGACCTCGCCGGTCCAGGACGGACGGTCGTACATGTACATGGAGACCTTCACGTCGTCGCCGTACTTCTTGGCGGCCGGCAGGTTGCGGATCTCGTCCAGGCAGGACTCCCAGGTCTCGCCGGCGGTCATGCGACGGTCGATGGAGATGGCGCAGGAATCGGCCACGGCGCAGCGGCTGGGGCTGGTGTAGAAGATCTGGCTGACGGTGCAGGTGCCGCGGCCCAGGAAGCGGGCGTCCTCGAAGTGCTCGGGATTGTACTTGGGGTCGAGCATCTTGACGAGACCCTTGATGTCGGTCGACTCGTCGCAGCCGTTGTTGTTGAGGGCGCGGACGTCGGCGATGATGTCGGCCATCTTGTAGATGGCGTTGTCGCCGCGGTCGGGAGCGGAGCCGTGGCAGGAGGTACCGTGAACGTCGACGCGGATCTCCATGCGGCCGCGGTGACCGCGATAGATGCCGCCGTCGGTGGGCTCGGTGGAAATGACGAACTCGGGCTTAATGCCGTCCTTGTTGTAGATGTACTGCCAGCACATGCCGTCGCAGTCCTCTTCCTGGACGGTGCCGACGACCATGATCTTGTAGCCCTCGGGGATGAGGCCCATGTCCTTCATCATCTTGGCTGCGTAGGTAGCGGAAGCCATGCCACCCTCCTGGTCGGAGCCGCCGCGGCCGTAGATGATCTCGTCGGTCTCGTAGCCCTCATAGGGATCGGCGTCCCAGTTCTCGATGTTGCCGATACCGACTGTGTCGATGTGAGAGTCGATGGCGATGATCTTGTCGCCCTCGCCCATAAAGCCCATGACGTTGCCCAGGCCGTCGACCTTGACCTCGTCATAACCAAGGCTCTCCATCTCGGCCTTGATGCAGGCAACAACCTCACCCTCCTCGCAGGACTCAGAGGGATGGCTAATCATTGCGCGAAGAAAACGCGTCATATCAGCACGGTGGGACTCAGCAGCGTTTTTAATTGCCTCGAAATCGAGTTCCTTAGTCATAACAGTCAACCTTTCTACAAGGGTTTACCTACAGGTAGATATTTCAGATAGATCACTTGTGTCAAGCAGCGTGAGGTCGAGTACCCGGCAAGCAAGTAAACGTAGGAGGCGGACGGAGGACTTTGCTCCGTCGCGAGTTCCGCACGAGCCGGAGAGCACTTAATGTGCTCTCCGTGCGAGCAGGACTGTCCGAGCAGGGAGTAAAGTCCTCCGGCTGCCTCCGGACAGGTCAGTCTGCTAGCAGGTCGGATACTCGCCCTCCCAGACGATGCGACGGTACTGATCCGGGTCCGTGTCACCTTCCGTGGAGAAGCAGAGCACGGAGCTCGTCTTGTCCAGGCCGATGAGTTCCTTGAGCTCGGCGTACTCGGGATCGAGCATGAGGGTCTCGACCAGGCCGGTGGTCACAGCGCCGGACTCGCCGGAGATGACGCGCGGGTCGCCCTTCTCGGGAGCGCCCAGGGTGCGCATGCCGCGAGCGGTGACCCAGTCGGGGCAGGACACGAAGGCGGTGGCGTGGTTGCGCAGGATATCCCAGCCCAGAATGTTGGGCTCGCCGCAGCACAGGCCGGCCATGATGGAGGGCATGTCGCCGTCCACGATGCGCGGGTCGCCGTCGCCGGCGGCAGCGCCCTTGTACAGGCAGGCGGCCGGAGCGCACTCGACCACGACAAAGGTGGGCGGGTTATCGGGATACAGGTTGGTGAAGTAGCCCACCACGGCGCCGGCGAGCGAACCCACGCCGGCCTGGACAAAGACGTGCGTCGGGCGATTGATGGCCATCTCGCGCAGCTGCTCGGCAGCCTCGGAAGCCATGGTGCCGTAGCCCTCCATGATCCAAGACGGGATCTTCTCGTAGCCCTCCCAGGCGGTGTCCTGAACGATAACGCCGCGCTCGCAGGCGTCGGCCTCGGCGGCGGCCATGCGCACGCACTCGTCGTAGTTGACCTCTTCAATGGTCACCGTGGCGCCCTCGGCGGCAATGTTATCGAAGCGGGGCTTGGTAGAACCCTTGGGCATGTGCACGACGGCCTTCTGGCCCAGCTTGTTGGCAGCCCATGCCACGCCGCGGCCATGGTTGCCGTCGGTGGCGGCAAAGAAGGTAGCCTGGCCAAAGTCCTTGGCCAGCTGATCGGAAGTCAGGTAATCGAAGGTGCACTCGGCAACGTCCTTGCCGGTCTCGTCGGCAATGTAGTTGGCCATGGCAAACGAACCGCCCAGAACCTTAAAGGCGTTGAGGCCAAAGCGATAGCTCTCGTCCTTAACGCACAGGTTGGACAGACCCAGGCGCGCAGCCTGGCCGTCCAGGCGGGCAAGCGGAGTGACGGTGTACTGGGGGAACGACTGGTGGAAGGCGCGGGCCTTCTTCACGTGGTCGAGACTCATGATTCCCAAGTGCTTGTCATCGCTCTTGGGCATCGTGTTGCCCGCCCACTGGATCTTATCGGCCATACGGTGAACTCCTTAAGTCCTCTCTTGCCGGCCCCGCATACGCGTTTCAGCCCGATCCCATTCACACGGCTGAACTTTTATGTGGATGCCAAACAAAAAGTTTGTTAGTAATGTTCTATCACACTTTTTGATTGGCAAACCTAACAAATTGTTTGTTGCCGTAATCGGTACCTTTTCGCCGCCGAACGGTTACATAACGCAGCGACGCTTTCGTTATTTGCGAACAGGTGTGGTTTATGGCAAAGTATGCCCAAACTAATTTTTAGGAAGGTACCCATGACCCCCGCACAGATTGAGTTTTACAAGCGCCTCGCACACGGCCTGGCGCTCCAATTTGGCCCCAACTGCGAAGTCGTCGTCCACGATCTGGAGACCGAGGACGTAGACCACTCCATCGTAGTGATCGAAAACGGCCACGTCAGCGGGCGCAAACTGGGTGACGGCCCCAGCCATATCGTGTTTGAGTCCATGCACGAGGGCGCCACCGATGTACACGACCGCGAGCCGTACCTCACTAAAACCACCGACGGTAAGCTGCTCAAATCGTCGACGATCTTTATCCGCAACGACGAGGGCAAGCCCGTCGGCATTTTGGGCATCAACTTTGACATTACGCTCATGAAGGCTTTTGAGCGCTCGCTCGATGCCTTTACCGGCACCGGCGGCACGGGCTATACCGAGCCCGAGCCCATTACCAAGAACATCGGCGATCTGCTCGAGGACCTGCTGCACGAGTGCGAGCAGTTTGTGGGCAAGCCCGCGGCACTCATGACCAAAGACGAGCGCATTCGTGCCATTGGCTACCT
>JAXJLC010000270.1:0-3716 GCA_036297365.1 Collinsella sp. | reverse complement strand
GTGCGGACAAGCGCTATGCGGGTGTAGCAAGCTGGCTGCGGACCGGCGACATGTTCAATGCCGATTTTGCCTATCACGAGGTGCCTATCGAGCGCGATCCCATTGACTTGGAGGCGTATCGCGCCTGTCCCATGCGGTTTACGTGCGTGTGTACTGATATCGAGACGGGCAAGGCCGTCTACCACGACCTGCCCTATGGCGACGAGAGGGATATCGAGTGGATCCGGGCATCGTCGGCGATTCCTGTGGCGACGCGTCCCGTTGCTATTGACGGGCATAAGTATCTGGATGGTGGCGTGGCCGATTCCATTCCCAGCGCTTGGTTGTTTTCACAGGGGTATGACCGCAATATCGTGGTACTCACGCAGCCGGCGGGCTTTGTGAAGCAGCCCAACAGCGTGATGCCCATGCTGCGTCGCGTGTTCCGTCACTACCCGGAGTTTGTCGCAGCGCTTGAGCACCGGCATGAGGTTTACAATACCACGCTCGATGACCTGGCACGTCGTGAGGCCGCCGGCGATATCTTTGTGGTGCGTCCGAGCGAATCGGTGAAGGTGCCGTCGCTATGCCGCGAACCGGATGAGCTCGAGCGCATCTACCAGGTCGGTCGCCGCGATGCGGAGGCGACTTTGCCGGCGTTGGAAGCATATCTGGCGGGGTAAGGGTCGCATGCGGAAAGTGCATCCCGGAATGGAGGTCCAAACTGGGATGCGCTTTCCGCTATTGAAGATATGAGGCTGCGGAGCAGCTGCTCGGCCTAGGCTTATGCCTGCTGCCAGGTGTCGACAAGCTCCTTGGCGGCAGCGTGGGGGTCGTCGGCACTGCAGACGGCGCTTACCACAAAGAAGCCATCGACGCCGGTGGCCTTGAGCTGCGGCAGGTCGGCCGTCTTGACGCCGCCGCCCACTACGATGGGCACGGGGCTTGCCGCGTGGAGTGCGGCCAGATCCTCAAAGCTCTTGGTGATGATGGAGCCATCGGCTGCGCGTCCGCAGTCGCGCTTGGTCTCGGTCTCGTGGAGCGGGCCGATGCCCAGGTAGTCGACCAGGCTCATGTCGGCGGTCTTGACGTACTCGAGCATCTCCTCGCAACGGGCCGAAAGGCCCACGATGGCATCGGGGCCCAAAAGTTTGCGGCAGACCTCGACGGGAATATCGCTCTGGCCTACATGCACGCCATCGACAGCAATACCCTGCTCGCGCGCGGCGAGTACGCAGTCCAGGCGGTCGTCGATTAACAGGGCGACCTGACCGGTCTTGCCAGCCTGTGCGATTGCCTGCGCGGCGTCGCCGGTCAGTGCGATGATCTCGCGGGCGCTTGCCACCTTGGAGCGCACCTGGATGCAGGTAAAGCCTGCGTCGAGCGCCTGGGCCACCACATCGCCCACGGGGCGTCCCAGCGTGTTTTCGGGGCCGAGTACTAGATAGGCCGAGATATCAAGGTTGTCGCGGATGCTCATCGTGCTTCCTCCTGCTTCTTGATCTGTGCTTCCATGCGCTCGAGCTTGCCGGTCATGGTGTCGGTAAATCCGGGACGAATATCGGCTTTGAGCACGACTTCGGTGCGGATGCCCTTGTTTGCCAGAACAAAGGTCGCGTCGCGCACGACCTGCATGACCTCGTCCCAGTCGCCTTCGATCTCGGTAAACATCGAGGTGGTGCGGTTGGGAAGGCCGCTCTCGCGTATGACGCGCACGACCTCGGCGACCTCGGCGGAGAGCTCATCGCCGGTGCCGCACGGGGCGATGGCCACGGCGACGAGCGTGTTCATGCCGGCATTGGTTGTGGGCTCGGACATGGCCTATGCCTCCTCGAGCTCGAGTTGGTTATCGGCAATGTCCTGGGCGGTTGCGCGGTAGAGCTCGTCGATAAAGGCGACCTTAAAGCTTGCCGGGGCATCGGCGACAGCGGCGGCGCGCGTGCCGGCAACGTTGTAGACGGCGGTGCCGCAGACGGCTGCCGTAAACGGATCGGCAGCGCAGGCGTACACGGCCAGCACGCCGCCCTGCGAGCAGCCGCAGCCGGTGATCTTGGACATGAGCGGGCTGCCGCCGTGGGACTTGGCCACGGTCGTGCCGTCGGTGATTAGGTCGACTTCGCCCGAGACCACTACGGCGCCGCCGGTGTAGCGAGCGAGCGCCACGGCAGCATCGCGGGCGGCGTCGACCGTGTCGGTGGTATCGACACCGCGCACGCGGCTCAGATCAGCCGCCTCGCCCTCAAGGCCCCACAGGCCGGCGAGCGCGATGATCTCGGAGGCGTTGCCGCGTACGATGGCGGGCTTGTACTGCTTGAGCTCGTTTACCAGCTGGGTGCGCAGGCTGCCGATGCCCAGGCCCACCGGATCGAGCACCCAGGGCTTGCCGGCGTCGTGTGCCGCCTTGGCCGCGCGGGGAATCGTCTGCTCGTAGATGGGGAAGAGCGTGCCCATGTTGAGATAGATGGCGCCGCCGCCGGCAACGAGCGCCTCGCCCTCGTCGGGCAGATAGACCATGGCGGCCGAACCGCCCACGGCGAGCTGCGCGTTGGCGACAAAGTCGATCGTCACCGTGTTGGTGATGGAGCCGGCCATCGGATTGGTGGCGCGAATCTCCTCCACGGCCTTGACCATATGTTGCTTAAGCTGTTCCGAATCAATCACTGCACATGCCTCCTTGGCATAGAAAAGGGGCGCTGTGCATAGACAGCGCCCCTGTAAAGGCGGCATGCTCCCTACGCCAGCATTAACTGACAGGTTCAAAGGATTGGGCCCTATGCCCTCTCAGCCTTGTGGTTTGCACCGCCGGCACTCCCGCATCGAATCTGTTGTCCCTATACTAACGCACCTGCCAAAAAGGGACAGGTTTATTTTGGCAGGTCGTTACAATAGGTAGGACCGATACGAATGGGGGCCTTATGATTGAACTTGTGCTGACCGATATGGACGATACGCTGATTCCAGCCGGGCATGACGGCGCCAGCGACTACGCCATCGAGGGCATTCATGCCATGCAGGCGGCGGGTCTGCACTTTGGCCCGGTTTCGGGTCGCCAACCGTCCGCGATGGGCTGGATGTTCAAAAATCGTTCCGAGTGCTTCTCGACTGGCGCGTTCTGTAACGGCCAGGTGATGTTTGTTGACGGCGAGGTTGTTGCCTCCCGTGCGAGCGACAACGGTGCCCTCATGCGTCTTGCCGACTATCTGGAGCAAGAGACCGACGATACCTATCTGAAGGTCTATAGCCTGGGCGATGACTTTTGGGGCAACGATGCCTATTGCGTGACGAGTGATCCCGAGCGCGTTCGTCGCGCCATGGAGTCGGGCGGCAACGCATGGCTCAAAGGCGAAGAGGCCCCGTGCCGTCCTGTTGTCGATGATGCCCCGGTGTACAAGGCGAATATCTGGAGCGCCCGCTCGCGCGAAGAGCTCGCTGAGCTGCGCGAGCGCATTGCCGCCGAGGTGCCGGAGCTCTCGCTTGTGTTTCCCAACAACCGCGTGCGCCTATTCGATATTCTCCCGGCCGGTTGGGACAAGGGCTGCGCCGCCCTGGAGCTGGCGCATGCCCTGGGTCTGACGCCCGATGAGGTGGCCGTATTTGGCGATTCCGATAACGATTTGCCCATGATCGGTGCCGTTCCCAACTCCGTTGCAGTCGCCAATGCCAACGAGGCCGTCACGGCTGCCGCGCGCTGGCATATTGGCGCCGCGGCAGATGATGCGGTTGCCGGGGCCCTGCAT
>JAXJLC010000269.1:0-3144 GCA_036297365.1 Collinsella sp. | reverse complement strand
TGCTCAATCTTTCGGTCGATCAGCTGCAGCTCCCCCAAGTAGCCTGCAACGACGCCAATCGCTGCTACCACTGCAAGCAGGCCGGCTTTACCGCCATCGTCAACCACGCCAAGTCGCTGGGCTTTTCCACCGTCATCGATGGCAGCAATGCAAGCGATCGCGGTGACTACCGCCCCGGCATGCGCGCGGCAGAAGAGCTCGGCGTACGCTCCCCTCTCATGGAGGTCGGCTTTACCAAGAACGAAGAGCGCGAGCTGCTGCGCGCATGGGGCTATCCCGTTTGGAACCTACCGGCGGGAGCATGTCTTGCCACCCGCGTCCCCACGGGCGAGGAGCTTACGCGCGATAAAGTCGATTTAATCCGCGCCTGCGAGGATTACCTGCACGATCTTGATCTGGCACAGGTACGCGCGCGCTTGATCTGCGGCTGCATGCATATCGAGGCCGCACCCGCAGATGTCGCCAAGATCGCTGCCCTCGGTGGCAACGCCGTCGATGCCGAGGGCAAAACCCCGCTGCCCGCCGTTATCGAGTCCGCGCTGCGCGAGCTGGGCTGCGACCATATCTCCCCCGAGGTTACCCCCTATATCCACGGCAACATGAATCTTTAGGTTACGCCGTTTTACAAACGGCGTAACTGCTCGGCGCTGCGCGGGCTCCGGGCACGGCAATCTGACGTTCAACTTCACGGGCGCGACCAAAAGGTCAGCGCCCGCTTGTTTCACGTCACCTTACCGCATCCAGAGCCCGCTCGCTCGCATATGCTCAACCTGGACTGCGTTAACTGACCTGCCAAAAAGGGACAGGTTTATTTTGGCAGGTTTTATCTGGGGAAACGCAAACAGGGCCGCGACGCCTATATGGCGTCGTGGCCCTTTTCCTTGGAGAAGGATCGATTGATTGAACGGGATGACCGTTCTAGTCTTCGAGTCCGCTATTGATGAGCTCCGCAATCTCAACGGGATCGGTGCTCGCGCGCACCTTGTCACGGAAGCCAGCGTCCATCAGCATCACGGCAGCCTTGGAGAGCAGACGCAGGTGCGTGGTTCCAGCCTCGCCGGCGGGCACGTACAGCGCGAGCGCAACATCGACGGGCACCCCATCGAAGCTCGGCCATTCAACGGGCTCGGCCAGTTTAAGCACGGCAACGCCCGGCGTGTGGATCGCGTCGCTTTTGGCATGCGGAACGGCAAAACCGGCGACAAGGCCGGTCTCGGCCTCGTTCTCGCGAGCAATAAAGGCAGCCTCTACGGCAGATGCGTCATCGGCAAAGCCGAGCTCGATGGCCTGCTCGGACAAATACTGCAGAGCGTCCTCGCGCGAGGCGGCGGTATACCCGATCGTCACTTGGTTGGCAGATACAAATCCCATGGAAACCTTCCTTACAACACGGACCTAACCGCAGCTTCGATGCCGTCGGCGTCCAAACCGTACTTGTGCAGCAAATCGACCGCAGGGCCGGACTCGCCATACACATCGCGCACGCCGACGCGTCGCATCGGCACCGGATGCTGCTCCGCGAGCACCGAGGCCACGGCCTCGCCAAGACCACCGATAATCGAATGCTCCTCGGCGGTGACCACGCGACCAGTCTTCTTGGCGCTGGCAACCACCAGGCGCTCATCAAGCGGCTTGATCGTGTGCATGTTGATGACCTCGGCATCGATACCATCGGCAGCGAGCGCCTCGGCAGCCTCAAGCGCCTCGGCGACCATGAGGCCACAAGCGATGATGGTCACATCGGACCCCTCGCGCACGACCACGCCGCGACCAATCTTGAACTCATAGTCCTCGCGGTCGTTGATGACCGGTGTTGCCAGGCGTCCGAAACGCATGTAGACCGGCCCCTCAAACTCATAGGCGGCGCGCACGCAAGCGCGAGCCTCGATGTCATCGGCGGGAACAATCACCGTCATACCCGGGATCGTGCGCATGAGCGCGATGTCCTCGCAGCATTGATGCGTGGTGCCGTCTTCACCGACCGAGATGCCCGCATGCGTGGCACCGATTTTGACGTTGAGGTGCGGATAGCCGATGGAATTACGCACTTGCTCGTACGCGCGGCCGGCGGCGAACATGGCAAAGGTGCTCGCAAAGGCGACGTGACCCGTGGTCGCAATGCCGGCGGCAAGCCCCATCAAGTTGCTCTCGGCAATGCCGGCATCGTAGAAGCGCTCAGGGTGCGCAGCCTTAAACTTACCGGTCTGCGTGGCGGCGGCCAGGTCGGCATCGAGGACCACAAAGTCATCGCGCTCATTGCCCAGCTCGACAAGTGCCTCGCCATAGCTAACGCGCGTGGCGACTTTCTTGACGTCTGCCATTAGAGCTCCTCCCCTGCTGCTGCGAGCTCGGCCATGGCCTGCTCAAACTGTTCATCGTTGGGCGCCTTGCCGTGCCAGCCCACCTGGTTTTCCATAAAGGAGACACCCTTGCCCTTTACTGTCTCGGCGATAATGGCCACGGGCGAGTCGCTCACTTTGCGGGCCTCGGCAAAGGCGGCGGCAATCTGCGCCATGTCGTTACCGTCGGCGAGCTCGATCACATGCCACTTAAAGGCGCGGAACTTGTCGGCAAGCGGCATAGCCGAGTTAACTTCGTCGATACTGCCGTCAATTTGCAGGCCATTGTGATCGACGATAGCGACGAGGTTATCCAAGTCGTGGTTGCCGGCGAACATGGCCGCCTCCCACACCTGGCCCTCCTCGCACTCGCCGTCGCCCAACAGCGTGTAGACGCGATAGCTGTCACCCCAGTGCTTTGCGGCGAGTGCCATTCCAACCGCGGCGGAGATACCCTGACCGAGCGATCCGGTAGACATGTCGACGCCCGGAGTGTCATTCATATTGGGATGGCCCTGCAGGCGGCTGCCGATATGACGGAGCGTCTCGAGCTCCTCCTTGGGAAAGAACCCGCGTTCGGCGAGCACGGCATAGAGTGCCGGAGCGCAATGTCCCTTGGAGAGCACAAAGCGATCGCGCTCGGCGCGGCTCGGATTTGCCGGGTCGACATCCATTTCCTCAAAGTAGAGGTAGGTCATAATGTCGGCGGCGCCAAGCGATCCGCCCGGATGCCCCGACTTGGCAGCGTGGACACCCGTGACAATACCGCGGCGAACCTCATTGGCAATCTTGGCCAGTTCCTGAT
>JAXJLC010000268.1:0-24980 GCA_036297365.1 Collinsella sp. | reverse complement strand
CAGTCCTGCGCAAGACGAAGGCCACATTAAGTGGCCTTCTTTGCGTGCGGAACTCGCGACAAACCAAAACCATCTCGCCAGCCCAGCGACCATGGGGTCCCAAGGTTTTCAAAAAAGCGGTCGGCGCGCAGTGCGCCGACCGCCGATATATGGGGTCTGATGATTTTTACCAGCTAGAGCCTCTTACTCGTCTAGGAGATCTTCTGGCATGTCGTTGCCATCGCCTAGATCGACTGGGGCTTCTTCGGGGGCAGAACCGTCTTCTGTTGCTTCGCCTTCGGGCTTCTCTTTGGCTGCCGTCATGCGGGCTACGGCGCATACGCGGTCGTTGTCGTCGACGGTCATCATCTTGACGCCCTGGGTGGCACGGCCGGTCTGGCTGATCTCGTCGGTCTTGACGCGAATGACCGTCGCGCCCTCCGTCACGATGAACAGCTCGTGCTGTGGGCCCACCGTCTTCATGGCCGCGAGGTTACCCTTACGCTCGGTCATTTGGATGGTGTAGACGCCCTGACCGCCGCGATTCTGCTCCGGATAGTCCGCGACCGGCGTGCGCTTGCCGTAGCCGCGCTCGGTGATGACGAACAGATCGCCGTTGCCGTTAGTGACTTCCATGCCCAGAACGCTCACACCGTCCTTCAGACCGATACCGCGAACGCCGCTGGTGTCGCGGCCGGTGGCGCGCACCTGCTCCTCGGAGAACATGATCGCCTTGCCCGCGGTGGTGGCCAGGATAATCTTGTCACCCTCGCGCACGCGGCGCACGTTCAGCAGTGCGTCGTCGTCGCGCAGGTTGATGGCAATGAGTCCATCACGGCGACTACGATCGTAAGCGCTCATCACGGTCTTCTTGACCATGCCACTCTTGGTGGCAAACATCAGGTACTCGTCGGCCGGGAAATCGCGGCAGCTGATGACGCTCGCGATCTTCTCGCCCTCCTCGAAGGGCAGCAGGTTGACGATCGCGGTACCGCGCGCCTGGCGCGTACCCACCGGCAACTCGTGCACCTTCAGGCGATAGACCTTGCCCTTGCTCGAGAAGAACAGCACGTACTCGTGCGTGGACGCGATGAACATCTCATCGATAACGTCGTCCTCTTTGAGATTGACGCCCGACACGCCCTTGCCACCGCGCTTTTGGGCACGGTAGGCAGCCACCGGGATACGTTTAACGTAGCCGGTGTGGGTGATGGTCACGACCATATCCTCGTCGGCGATGAGGTCCTCGACATCCAGGTCCTTCTCAACCTGGCTGATCTCGGTGCGGCGTTTGTCGCCAAACTTCTTGGAGATCTCGCGCATCTCTTCTTTGATGACGCCCAGGATCTTCTCCTCATGCGCCAGCAAGTCCTCGTAGTAGGCGATGGCGCGGCGCAGGCCGTCCAACTCTTCTTGAATCTTGTCGCGCTCCAGGCCGGTCAGACGGCGCAGCTTCATCTCGAGGATGGCCGTGGTCTGCTCGGGCGTAAAGCCAAAGCGCTCGATCAGGCGGCTGCTGGCCTCGGAGTCGGTCTGCGAGGAGCGGATGATGCCAATGACCTCGTCGATATGGTCGAGAGCCATCAAGTAGCCCTCAAGGATATGCGCGCGGGCCTGGGCCTTCTTAAGGTCAAAACGGGTGCGGCGGGTGACGACGTCGACCTGGTGGTCGATGTAGTGCTGCAGCATCTCGCGCAGGCTCAGGCATTTGGGAACGCCGTTGACGAGCGCCAGGTTGTTGGCGCCAAAGGTCGTCTGCAGCGAGGTGTACTTATACAGGTTGTTGAGCACGACCTGCGGAATGACGCCCTTCTTGAGCTCGATGACCAGACGGATGCCCTTCTGGTTGGACTCATCGCGCATATCCGAGATGCCCTCAATGCGCTTGTCGTTGACGAGCTGGGCGATCTTCTCCTGCAGGGTGCCCTTGTTGACCATGTAGGGAATCTCGGTAAAGACCAGGCGGCTGCGGCCGGTCTTGGTGGACTCCACATGCGCCTTGGCACGCACGGTAATGGAGCCGCGGCCGGTCTCGTAGCTCTGCTTAATGCCGGCGCTGCCCATGATGATGGCGCCGGTGGGGAAGTCCGGACCGGGCATGATCTGCATGAGCTCGTCGACGGTGGCGTCGGGGTTGTCAATCAGGTAGCAGGTGGCCTCGATCGCCTCGGTGAGGTTATGCGGGGCGATGTTGGTGGCCATGCCGACGGCGATGCCCTGACTGCCGTTGACCAGCAGGTTGGGGAAGCGCGCAGGCAGCGCCACGGGCTCGGCGAGCGATTCGTCGTAGTTGGGCTGCCAGTCGACGGTATCCTTCTGCAAGTCACGCAGCAGTTCCATGGCGGGCTTTGCCAGGCGGCTCTCGGTGTAACGCATGGCCGCCGCGCCGTCGCCGTCGATGTTGCCGAAGTTGCCGTGACCGTCGATGAGCGGCGTGCGCATGGAGAACCACTGCGCCAGGCGGACCATGGCCTCATAGACCGCGGAATCGCCGTGCGGGTGGTACTTACCGATAACTTCGCCGACCGTCCAGGCCGACTTCTTGTGCGGTCGGTTGGGGTAGATGCCGCTCTCGTTCATCGCGTACAGGATGCGGCGGTGCACCGGCTTTAAGCCGTCGCGCACGTCCGGCAGGGCGCGCGCCGTGATGACCGACATCGAATACTCGATGAACGACTGCTTCATCTCGCGGCCAAACTCCGAAATCTGGAGCTGGCCGCCGTTGATATCCTCGCCGGCCGAGGCACCACGGTCGACTTCGCCAAAGCTCTCCTCGAGCTCGGCGTCGTCGTCTTCTTCCTCATCATCATCGGCATCGGGGTTATAGGCGTCCGAATCGCCGTCCTCGCCCTGCTCAGCACGGGCAAGCAGGCGCTTCAGATCATCGGGCATACCGGCATCGCCGGCCTCGTCCATACCCTCGTTATTGTTGATATCGTCTGCCACGTTACCTCCTCTTAAGCGTCAAGGAATCGTGCATCATGTGCATGCTTCTCGATGTACTCGCGGCGATAGCCGACCTCGGAACCCATCAGCTCGCGCACGGCGCGGTCCGCCACCACGGCGTCCTCGATCGACACGCGCTGCAGGATGCGGGTCTTGGGGTCCATCGTCGTCGAGGCAAGCTGCTTGGGGTCCATCTCGCCCAGGCCCTTGTAGCGCTGGACGGTATAGCCCTTGCGCTTTTTGGTAATCTTGCCGTCCTTGGCCTTGCCGTCCTCGTCGTTATCGTCGGGGTTCAGGCCCAGACTCTGGATGGTGTCGCGCAGGATCTCGTCTTCGGGCTGGCGGCCGTTGGGATACACGTAGTGGATCTTGTTGCGCACCTTAATGCCAAAGATGGGCGGGCAGGCAACATAGACGTAGCCGGCATCGATCAGCGGACGCATGTACTTGTAGAAGAACGTCAGCAGCAGGATGCGGATATGCGCACCGTCGACGTCTGCATCGGTCATGATGATGATCTTGTGGTAGCGCGCCTTGGTGATATCGAAGTCGCCGCCGTCGCCGGCACTCGTCGTGACGCCGCAACCGATCGCGGTAATCAGCGACTGGATGGTGTCACTCGAGAACGCGCGATGGTCACCAACGCGTTCGACGTTCAAAATCTTGCCGCGCAGGGGCAGAATCGCCTGGATGTCTCGGCGACGGCCGTCCTTGGCCGAACCGCCTGCCGAGTCGCCCTCTACGATGAAGAGCTCGGTCAGCTCGGCATCGCGCACCGAGCAGTCAGCGAGCTTACCGGGCAGGGACGCCGTCTCGAGCAGGCTCTTGCGGCGGGTCGCCTCGCGCGCCTTGCGGGCGGCATTGCGCGCCTTGCAGGCCTGTTGCGCCTTCTTGACGATCTCGCGAGCGGGCTTGGGATGCTCCTCGAGGTAATCGACAAGGCCGTCGGTCACAATCTTGAGCGTGAGCGCTCGCATATAGGAGCTGCCGAGCTTTGCCTTGGTCTGGCCCTCAAACTGCGGATCGGGCAGCTTGACCGAGATAACGGCCGAAAGGCCCTCGCGCACATCGTCGCCGGTCAGGTTGGCGTCTTTTTCCTTGAGCAGGTTCTGCTTGCGCGCGTAATCGTTGATCACGCGGGTGAGCGCGGTACGGAAGCCCTCAAGGTGCATGCCGCCCTCGGGGGTGTAGATGTCGTTGGCAAACGACATGACGTTCTCGCCGTAGCCGCTATTCCACTGCAGGGAAACCTCGACCTCGCCCATCTTGGCCACAGGCGCGTCCGGGTCCGATTTGCCCTCGATGTAGATGGGCTCCTTAAAGGCCTCGGGGACGTCCTTGCCCTCGTTGAGAAACTTGACGAAGTCGATGATGCCGCCCTCGTAGCAAAACTCCTCCACGTGGGGAGTCGCTTCGCGCTCGTCGGTCAGCACGATTTTGAGGTTCTTATTGAGGAACGCCGTCTCCTGCAGACGGTTATGCAGCGTATCGAAATCGTAGATGCAGGTCTCGAAGATCTCATCGTCGGGCCAGAAGGTGACGGTGGTGCCCGTCGAATCCGAGGTGCCCACGACCTCCATCTTCTTGACGGTCTTGCCGCGCGAGAACTCCATCTCGTAGGTGTTGCCATCGCGACGAACCTGAACGACCACGCGCTTGGACAGTGCGTTGACGACGGAGATGCCCACACCGTGCAAGCCACCCGAGACCTTATAGGCCGAGTTATCGAACTTACCGCCGGCGTGCAAGATCGTCATGACGACCTCGAGCGTCGGGATCTTTTTAACAGGGTGCTCGTCGACGGGGATGCCACGCCCGTTGTCGACGACCGTGATGGAGTTGTCGGCGTGGACCGTCACCTGGATCTCGGTGCAGAAACCGGCCATGGCCTCGTCGACGGAGTTGTCAACGATCTCCCACACCAGGTGATGCAGACCGCTGGCGCTCGTCGAGCCGATATACATGCCCGGGCGCTTACGAACGGCCTCGAGACCTTCGAGAATCTTAATCTCGCCGCCATCGTAATCGTTTTCGTTTGCCACACGTCCTCCTTCAGTCAAGAAAATGTGTACAGCCTTACTAGTTTATCGTAAAAAAATACCCTCGGGAACGAGGGTATTTGGCTCTACAAGGCCACCAGATGCGATTTAAGGCTCTTTTTTGCTTTGCACGCCCTTGGCCCACTCGGCACTGGCTCTCATGGCATTCTCGAGGGCCTCGCGCAGTTTTTGGTCTTCGATGGGCGCCACTTGGCGCTCAATCTCGGTGCGCTCGGCCTCACTTAGGTCGGCGTGCGGAGCCGGCGGGCGCTCGGTCGTCGCCGGACGCAGGCGCTCCTTGGCGGCGGGCGGCGTGTGACCGGGCGCGGTGGTTTTGAACACCAGGCCGTCCACATGCGCACCGGCGCGCTCCATGCGCGCGCGGATGATCTCGCGCAACAGCGTCATTTCCTGCGTCCACGAGGGCGAGTCGAGATATACCAGCAGCTCATTGGACTCGGGCAGGTAGCGCAGGCCCGTCACATGGCGCCCCTCGCGCGTGCCCGAGCACACCGCATTCCAGGCGCGATAGACCGCGCGCGACTCCTCGGCAGCCTCCATCTGCGCACGGCGCTCAGGCGTCGCCGACGCCAGGATGCGCTGGCGCTCTGCGTTCAAAAACCCACTGAAGGCGACCGTCTCGCTCTCGCGCTCGTAATTAGCACGTCTCACCCATGCTCACCACCTTGGCTCGATCAAGCAGGTCATCGGTAAAGTATCCCAGGTTGGTCGTGGTTATGACCGTTTGGATATCATCGCCGATCAGCCGCAGAAAAGCACCGCGGCGCTCGCCGTCGAGCTCGCTCATCACGTCGTCCAGAAGCAACAGCGGAGCAGTACCCAGAACATCGTGAGCCACGGCCACCTCCGCCACCTTCCAGGACAGTACCAACGTTCGCTGCTGTCCTTGGCTGGCAAATGAACGAGCAGAGCGACCCGCCACGGTAAACTCAATCTCATCGCGATGCGGCCCCACCAACGTCACGCCGCGGCGAATTTCCTCGTCGGCGTGCTCATCAAGGGCGGCCAGCATGCGCTCGTACGCCCAGCCCTTCAGCTCTTCGCGATCCTCGACCTGGGGCAAATCCCCCAGCGTGGACGTATAGGTCACGTTGGCAGCCTCACCGGACGCCACTTGCCCGTAGGCAGTGCGCACATGGCCCGCCAGCCGGTCGAGTAGGGCCAACCGGTGCACGAGCAGGGCCGAGCCCGCGTGGGCAATCGAATCGTTCCACGCGCCGAGCATCTCGCGGCAGCACCAGGTCTCCTTGAGCAAGGCGTTACGCTGGGTCACGCAGCGCCCATAGGTGCTCGCAAGATCGGCATAGCGTGCGCTCAGTTGCATGCCAAAGTCATCGAGGGCGGCGCGGCGCACGCTGGCGCCTCGCTTAACCATGTCCAGATGGTCGGGGCAAAACAGCACGCTCGGCAGAACCCCGCGCACACCGGCGGCAGAGCATCTCTTGCCGTTGCGGCTAAACGAGCGTTTACCGTCCTCCGCGCTCAATCCCATATCAAGCACGCGGCCGTCGCCCTCGAGCCTCAGCTCGACCTTGCACGAGCCCACGCCGTCATGGACGAGCTCGGCTGCGGTCGGATGCCTAAACGAGGCGCCGCTCGTCAGCAGCTGCAGCGCCTCTATGAGATTGGTCTTTCCCGCCGCGTTGGGTCCCGCAAGTATCGTCACGCCCTCGTCCAGGGCAAGGCGATAGTTATCGAAGCTGCGGTAGTGCGCGACGGAAAGATCGCGGGCGAACATGGTCATAGGGCAGTTGCTAGATGCGGACCGGCATGACCAGGTACAGGTAGTTGATCTTGTCGTAGGACTTGAAGATGCCCGCCTGCGAGTAGCTCTTGAGCTCCAGCGTGATCTCCTTCTCCTTGGACAGGGCATTGAGGCACCCGAAGATGTAGTGGTAGTTGAAGGCGATGGTGCCCGACTCGCCCTCGGCCTCGACATCGATCGTCTCCTGCGCAAGGTCCTGGTCATTGGAAATGGAGGACAGGCCCATCTGCCCGTTCTCGACATCGATCTCGAACTTGACGGCGGGGTTGGCACTCGCGATAACGGCCACGCGCTTGAGGGCGGCGTTAAAGGCGGCGACGTCGATCTTGACGCTCGTCACGCACGAATCGGGGATGAGCTGCTTGTAGTTGGGGTACACGCCCTCGATGCGGCGCGACACGTAGGTGGTGTTGCCGGCCTCAAAGACGACCTGGGTGTCGGTAGCCCCGATCATGATGGTCGCCTGGCTGGCCATGATGTTCAGCGCGTCGTTAAAGGCGTCGGCCGGAACGTTGAGTTCAAAGGAGCCCTCGAGGGTTGAGGTCTCGACCTGCGTATCGCACACGGCCAAGCGGAAGGAATCGGTCGCCACCAGGCGCACGGTGTTGTTCTCGACCTTCATGTGCACGCCACCCAGGATGGGGCGGGCCTTGTCAGTCGAGGTGACGCGCCACACGCGGCCGACCATTTCGGACAAGATATCGGTCGGCAGTTCCACGGCGCTCTCGATGGCATAGGCCGGAAACTCGGGGAAGTCATTGGCATCGAGCGTGTTCAGGCGGAAAGAGCTCTTCTCACAACCAATCAGCACCTGGCGCTCGGACAGCTCAAAGGTGACCGGGGCATCGGGGAGGGTCTTGGTGATATTGGAGAGCATCTTACAAGGGATAACCATCTCGCCCTCTTCTTCGACATGTGCCGCGATGCGATGACGGATCGAGATGGTGTAGTTAGAGGTTTGGAATTCCAAGATGCCGTCTTGCGCCTTGACGAGCACGCCCGACAGGATGGGAAGGGTGGATGCCGAAGCGACACCCTTCATTACGACGCCGATGGCTTGTGTAAGCGAGCTCTGGCTGACGGTGAACTTCATCTTTTAATACCTTTCTATAGATATAAATATCTTAATAATAGTAATAGCACTGACGAAACTGTTGATTACTCCCAAAGACGCAGGTCAGACCCAGAAAGAGAATCGACAGCAACCTGTGTGCAACGGGGGTGGTTTTCCACGTTCAAAACCTGCGCAAAACTTTTCATCACCGCGGGTTGGGTTTTAGACACCTTATGCCTGTGGTTTCGACAAGTTTTCAACAGGTGTCTCTATTTCCCTACGAGCGCAGTGTAATTTTATCGCGCAGCGACTTGAGGTCTTCGGTGACGGTGCGGTCTTCCTGGATCATCTTCTGGACCTTTTTGTAGCTCGTGCTGACGGTCGAGTGGTTGCGGTTGCCAAATTCGGCGCCCACCGCCGTGGTCGTCATCTCGCACATCTCGATGGCCAGGTAGATAGCGATATGGCGTGCTTTGGCGATATTGGCGTTGCGACGCGGGCCGATGAGCTCCTCGTGCGTCACGCCGTACTGCTCTTCGATGACGGACTGAACCGTCTGGACGTTGATCTTTTTGGCCGATGTGTCGAAGTACTGGCTGGCGATGGCGTCGATATCGTCAAAGGTGAGCTCCCCGCCCTCGCGCTCACGGTCGCCCGCCTCGCCGGCGCAGCGCTCGCAAAAGCTCTCGAGTTCGCGGATGTTGGTGCCCGAGACCTCGGCCATGTGTTTAAAGTGCTCGTCGGTCAGGTGTCCGCCGTCGCCCCCATAGGCCGCCAGCAGTGAGTCGTCGCCCGCCTCGGGAGCGGCGACGATGGTGTTCTCGTAATAGCGCTGCAAGATCTTGTATTTCATCTCGTAGCTGGGCTCTGCGACCAGGCAGAGCATTCCGGCGTTGAAGCGGCTGGTCAGACGCTCGTCCATGCTCAGGTCCTTGGGGGCGCGGTCTGCCGCGATGACGACCTTCTTGTTGTTGCGGATGAACTCGTCCATGAGCTGGAAAAAGTAGTCCACACTCGCGCGCTTGCCGATGATGTTTTGGATGTCATCGATGATGAGCACGTCCACGCCGTGGTACGCCTGCATGATGGGGGCGTTGCTCTTCTTTTGACGGTCGAACTCGGTCATCAGGTCGTCCAGATATGCCTGGGAGTTGGCATACTTGACCTTGATCTCGGGCGACTTCTCGGCGAGCTCGTTTTTGATGGCGAGCAGCAGATGGGTCTTGCCCAGCCCCGATTTGCCATAGATGAACAGGGATGTGCATGTGCCGCGCTCGTCCGCGAGGGCGGCAAACTTGAGTGCCGAGCGATAGGCATGGCTGTTCTCGGGGCCGTAGACAAAGTTCTCAAAGGTAAATTTTGAGTTCGCGGCGAGCGGGGCTCCATCCGTATTCTGCTCGGCCGGCACGGTCGGTGCTGGCATGGGTGAAGCGGGGGCCGCAGCTTGCGTGGATTTAGTCGGCGCTCCGCCCTTCATCTGGTTCATCATGCGACGAAAATCGTCGGCCGAGAGCGTGTTCTTGATTGCAATGCCCGAATCCGCGCTCGCCGCTGCGTCGTGAGCGATGGGCATGTGCGTGACGGGTGCGTTCGTTGACGTCGCCGCCGCGCTCGTCAACGGTGCCATTGTTTCACGGGAAACATCGCTGTGCTGGTGCTCGATTGTCGGCACATCGCCTGCGGAGGCCGGCACCGCCGGGGAAGCAGCGGGAGCCGTGGCGGGCGCCGTGGCGGCAGCGGATTCCGTCGCGGCGCCTTGCGGTGCCACGATGTCGAGAGCAATCGGTGCAAAGGCGATTTCTTCCAGATAGGCCTCAATAGTCGGCTGATGCTTTTTGAGCTGCGCGATGGCAAAGCGCGAGGGGGCCTCGATCGTGAGCGTATCTTCGGTCAGGCTTATGGCGCGCGATTGCCCCAGCATGTTGATGAGGCGTGCATCTTGGCCGTCGCGCTGGCAAAAGGCGATGGCATCCCCCAGGATGATGCTTGCTTCCTCGTCCACTGTCTCTCCCGTTCTTTAGCTCTGAGCTCGCACGCGAGCGGCGCCGAGTTCGGTCAGATGGTATTTCTGGCCATGCTTGATGACCAAGCCGGCCTGCGCCAAGTCATTGAGCGTGCGTGACCAAGTGGGGGCCGAGTTTCCAAACGCCCTCGCAAGATCGGTTGCGCCGCACGCTTGATTTTGCGCCAGATAGCCCAGCGCGGCGTTGCCGCGATCGCTTACGAACACGTCCGGTTGTGGCTGTGCATACTGATTTACTGCATTAGGATACATCATTTGAGCTGCTGGTTGTTGAGAACTCTGCGTCGGCGGCATTTGCTGTTGAAAACTTTGAGGCCACTGTTGGTAAGGCTGCGGAGGCGTCTGCTGGGCCCAGGGGTTGTACTGCTGCTGCGGCATCTGCTGGTACGGCTGCTGATATCCCTGCTGGTACTGCTGCGGGAACTGCTGGCCATACCCCAGTGGCGGCATCTGCTGATATGGATATCCCTGTTGGTACGGCTGATAGCCCATTTGCTGGCCACCCGGCGCCCCCGTCGCCTGCTGCATTGCTGCTGCATCCTGATCAGCCAGCGGCATGGCCTCTGGCATGTTTGGCGGCATCGACATAGATGCCGCCTGGGGTTCTTGTGTGGGAAGCATTCCGGGCTGCTGCATCTGTCCCACGGGGGGCTGCATCTGCTGCGTTGCCACGGGCTGCTGCGCAAAAGCTCCCGGCAGGGGATATGTGGGCTGCTCCGTCTCGGGCCGCACGGCAGCGCCGCGTCCGCCGGCACGCTCGATTTCCTGCACGCGTTTAGGGTTCAGGCTTACCGTAACCACGGTGCCGTTGCCCATGTTGTCCTCGATGGATACGGCACCGCCGGCGTTTTCCAAATACTCCTGCACCATGGGAAACCCTGCTCCGGTTCCACGGATATAGCGCTTCATCTTGCTGTTTGCGCTGGTAACGCCAAAGTCGAAAGCGCGTTCCTTGTCGTCGATGCCGGGTCCTTGGTCAGCAAAGCGGATGGTGTCTCCGCCGTCCAGAATCGAGATGATGGGCTCGGCAAAGTGTGCGTGGATAAAGTTTTCGACAATCTCGCGGATGACCATGAGCGAGATATGGCCACCTTGTTCTTTCATGCACTGGTAGACGGTGTTGGTCGTCTCTTCCAAATACGTGCGGACATCTTGCGGATCAATGACGATCACCCGCGGTGTCGACAGCATGTCGTCATAGACGGCGATGCGCGCGGCGTACATGGCTTTTGGCGCCTGCGTGGTCGTCTGCTCGCCTTCCGCACGCTCTTCGCGCACGCCGGTGATGTGCTCGTTGTCGGGTGCCGGGTCTCCGGAATCGACCATGGTGTAAAAGTCGTCAGACATGCCGCTCGCAATCTTTCAAAAGGTTTCGAACAAATAGTAGCTCACCGTGCAACGTTTCTCATCTTTCGACAACTTTTCAAAACTTGTTGAAAACTTTGGAAAACGGGTGAAAAGTTCTCAACATTGCCAACATGACCTGTTGAAAACTCGATGAAATATCGTGAAAGGTTGCCATGAGGCGCAAATTTCGGTTGTGCTTATGGGGGAACCGTGTGAACTGCGCAACCTTTTACCTTTGATTTCTTGACATTTGAACATTGATTTCCCTACAATCTTCAAGCTCACGTGTCTATATCTGCGTCCGCGTCCCCGCGGACACTCGAAATGCAGCAGGAGGAACTTAAGATGAAGCGTACGTATCAGCCTAATAAGCGTAAGCGTGCCAAGACCCATGGCTTCCGTGCCCGTATGGCCACTAAGGGTGGTCGTGCCGTGCTCGCCCGTCGTCGCGCCAAGGGCCGCAAGCGTCTCACTGTCTAGCAGCGATACACACATCTCGCATGAAGACTATTAAGTCTCGGCAAGATTTCGAGCATGTGTTCAGTCAGGGGCGTCGTTTCAATCACCCTCTGATTCGAATGACCATATGTGAATCGGTTGGCGAAGGCGACTCCGGAAGGGTCGCCTTCGTTGGTGCTAAGCGACTCGGTTGTGCCGTCGTGCGCAACCGATCTAAGCGTGTGATGCGCGAGGCCGCCCGCAGCTGCGGATTTCCCGTTGCGGGTTATGACATCATCTTGTTTGCAACTCCCAAGACGAGGGTTTCCTCGCCGCAGGAGATGGACAAGGCGTTGCGTTCGCTTATGAAGCGCGCCGGCGTTGCCGGGGAGGAGCGATGAGCAATCACGTTTTGCGACGTGTTGCCATCGCTCCTATTCACATATATCAACAGGTTATTTCGCCCTTATTGCCTGACGCCTGCATTTATTACCCAACGTGCTCGCAATACGCCATCCAGGCGATTGAGAAGCACGGTGTTTTGAGAGGCTGCTGGCTTGCCGTGAGGCGCATCGCTCGCTGCAATCCCCTGCACGTCGGCGGTTATGACCCTGTGCCCTAGCGGGCACTCGCTATCGGAGGAAAACTTACATGTGGGATTGGATCGTTAACATCCTTTTCGAGCTGCTCAAGCTCATCCAGACCTTTGCGGTCGACTGGGGCCTGTCCATCATCATCCTGGTGGTCATCATCCGTCTGCTGCTGACGCCGCTTATGCTCAAGTCGACCAAGTCGACGGCTCGCATGCAGGTGCTGCAACCCAAGATGCTCGAGATCCAGGAGCGCTATGCCGACGATCCCCAGCGTCAGGCCGAGGAGATGCAGAAGTTCTACAGCGAGAACAAGTTCAACCCCATGGCTGGCTGTCTGCCGCTGCTGATTCAGATGCCTATCCTGTTCGCCCTGTTTACATTGCTGCGCAACCTGCCGCAGTACTTTAACAACGGCACGTTCTCGTTCTTCAACATCCTGCCCGACCTGACCACCACGCCGAGCGCTTCCTTTGCCGATGGCTTTATGGTTGCACTGCCTGCGCTGATTTGCCTGATCCTGTTTGCCGTCCTGACCCTGATTCCGCAGCTCTATATGTCGCGCAACCAGACCGGCCAGCAGGCTCAGAGCATGCGTATGATGGCCGTTGTCATGACGGTCATGATGCTTTGGATGGGCTGGAGCCTTCCCGTTGGTGTTCTGCTGTACTACGACGTCTCGTCTGCTTGGCAGGTTATCCAGCAGATTTTTGTGACGCAGAAGGTCATCGACAAGGCGAAGGCCGATGAGGAGGAGCGTCTTAAGAACGCTCCGCTGCAGGTTGAGGTCACTCGTCGAGAGAAGAAGCCGCGCCCGCACAAGAAGAAGTAACGGGATATCAATCTTATTTAGGTACCTAACCTTTGGAGTACGTTATGTCTGAAGAGATTATCGAGGATATGCTTGAGGAGGTTGCCCCGCAGGTCGCGGGCGATTATCCCGAGATTGCACAGCGCTACAAGGCTGGTGAAGAGCTGACCGATGAGGAGCTCGACACCATTGCCGATGTTGCGATTTCCATCCTGCGTTCCATCCTTTCGCACTTCGATGCCGCCAACTCTCCTATCGATGAGTATGAGGGCGACGAGGGTGAGCTGATTTTGGATGTAACGGCTCCCGACCTTGCTGTTCTCATTGGCCGTCATGGTCGCACCCTTGATGCCCTTCAGGTTATGTTCTCTTTGCTGGTGAGCCGCAAACTTGGCTTTAGGTATCCGGTTGTAGTGGACGTAGAGGGATACAAGAGTCGCCGTCAGGACAAGGTTGCTTCCATGGCTCAGTCTGCTGCCGAGCGTGCCATCCGCACTCATAAGAGTGTTTCGCTTCCGCCCATGAATGCCTACGAGCGTCGACTGGTTCACATTGCACTTCGTGGCAATGATGCCGTCGATACTCATTCTGAGGGTTCTGACCCTGATCGCCATGTGGTGATTGTTGCTCGATAATCTTCTCGAGCTTATGCTAAGGGGACGTGGTTTCCACGTCCCCTTTTTTTGTCAAAAGTTCTTGATACACTGATTTTTGTCAGAAAGGAGCTTTCGTTGTTAGTACTTACTGATCAGCAGGCTGACGAGATGTTGAGTCGTCTAACTTCCTATTGCAAAGAGTATTCCTTGAGCGTAACTGATGTTGAGCTGAGGAAATGTATTCAGCATTTGGATTTGGTTCTAGAAACAAATAAGACAACCAATCTCACCCGTATTCTTAACGTAGAAGATGCTGCAGTACTTCATATCCTCGACTCACTTGTTTTGCTCCCCTATATCAACAAGGCTCCTGAGGGAGCTTTGCTCGATATGGGAACAGGTGCGGGCTTCCCTGGTATTCCATTAACCATAACCACGCATCGTAAAGCTACTTATATTGATTCTGTTGGCAAGAAGGTTGATGCGGTTAATTCCTTTGTCCATGCTCTTGGATTGAAACATGCTCATGCGGTTCATGATCGTCTTGAAGAATATGCTCGAAGCCATAAGAAGCAGTTCTCTGTTGTAACCGCCCGCGCACTGGCCCCTCTACCGATTCTTGTTGAGTATGCGGCTCCGTATCTGAAGGATGGAGGGCTATTTGTTATAACCAAGGGCAATCCTTCGGATGAGGAGCTTGCTTCCGGCATGTCAGCAGCTAAGATTTGCGGCTTCACTTTGCTTCTGAATGACGCAATTGATTTGCCTGAAGGCTTGGGTCACAGGGAGTTCATTGTTCTTAAGAAGAGTCATCCAGCATCTGTCTCATTGCCTCGTGCAAATGGCGTGGCAAAGAAGAATCCGCTTGCCTAGATGTTTCACGTGAAACATAATGGATACTAACAACTTGCAGTGTTTCACGTGAAACATGGCGGTTGATATCGATTCGGAATGTTTCACGTGAAACATCCTCCGTTTGACAGCTTTAATACACACCAGGAGGGACCGTGGGATTTCGCGACGTTAAGCGTTCTAAGAGCGCAAAAGACACGCGTATCATTGCAATCATCAATCAAAAAGGCGGCGTCGGTAAGTCAACGACGGCTGTAAACCTTGCAGCAGCACTGGGTGAGCAGGGTCGTAAGACACTGATTGTCGATTTTGATCCGCAGGGAAACAGCACCAGTGGATTCGGAATTGAAAAAGAAGACCTTGATCACTGCATCTATGATGCATTGTTGAATGATGTGCCGGCAGAATCGCTTGTTCTTGATACAAATTGCAAAAAGGTATTCGTAATTCCGGCTACAATTCAGCTTGCAGGCGCGGAAATTGAACTCGTAAGCGCAATTGCTCGTGAAACCCGTCTCAAAGATTTGCTTGAGCCGATTCAGGACGAGTTCGATTTTATTTTCATTGACTGTCCTCCTTCGCTCGGCCTGCTTACTATCAACGCTTTGACCGCAGCAGACAGCGTTTTGATTCCGATCCAGTGTGAATATTACGCACTCGAGGGCGTTACGAAGCTGCTTGAGTCAATGAAGATGGTCAAATCACGGCTGAACAAGGGCTTAGACACCTATGGTGTGCTTATGACCATGTATGACTCGCGTACTTCACTATCGAATCAGGTTGTTGAGGAGGTTCAATCGTACTTTGGTGATAAGGCGTTTAAGACGCTAATCCCCCGTACGGTTAAAATCTCCGAAGCTCCGTCTTTTGGAGAACCGGTAATTACCTATGCACCTCAAAATAAGGGTGCAAAAGCATATATGAACCTTGCAAAAGAGGTGATCAAGCGTGCCTAGTGTAAAGAAACGTGGCGGATTGGGACGTGGACTCAATGCTTTGGTCTCAGAGGCCCAGTATGAGACCGGCGGTTCGGCTGCATCGGCTTCAAATGCCGCATCTGAAACAAAACTACCTATTGAGGATATCGTTCCCAACCCTAATCAGCCGCGAATTCACTTTAACGAAACTGAACTTCGCGAGTTGAGCGAGTCAATCCAAGAACATGGCGTTTTGCAGCCGCTTTTGGTTCGCAAGCATGGAAACGGCTATGAGATCATCGCTGGTGAGCGTCGTTACCAGGCGTCAAAGCTTGCTGGCCTTGAAGAATTGCCAGTCATCATTAAAGAGGTAAATGATGAAGAGATGCTGGCTCTTGCTCTTATCGAAAACCTTCAGCGTTCTGATCTGAATCCCGTCGAAGAGGCTAAGGGCTATCGCCAACTCATTGATGCCAGCGGGATGACCCAGGAGGCATTGTCGAAGGCAGTAAGCAAGTCACGCTCTGCAATTACAAACTCGCTGCGTCTTCTCGATCTCCCCGAAGTAGTTCAGCAGATGATTTTTGAGGGCAAACTTACTGCTGGTCATGCACGTGCGATTCTTGCAGTTCCCTATGAGGACGCGCGTATTCGACTTGCAGAGAAAGTTGTTACAGAGGGCCTTTCCGTAAGAGCGACAGAAAATCTTGCTCCGTTGTTTTCTGCCGGAGAGACACCTAAGACGCCGAGGCCTGCAACGCCTCAGTCTTTTAAAAAGGCTGCCCGCGTGCTTCGTCAGGTTTTTAATACCAACGTGCGTGTGAAGAGCTCGCGTGGAAAGAATAAGATTGAGATTGAGTTTAAAGACGAGGAAGAGCTCTCTCGTATTCTTGGCGAAATGATTCAGTTTGATCAAGGAGGCCAAGATGAGGAATAAGAGTTTAACAGCGATTGCATTGGTGACGACTGTCGCGGCTGGTGCCTTTGCTGGCTATAGGATCGCGACAGACGATGAACTGCGAGGTCGTTTGCTTCGTGGCGCGCAAGATATCGTCGATACTTCCAAAAAGAAAATGGATGTTATGACCGAAGATGTTGCCATGCGTACTGCTCAGGCAACGAAGAATCCCAAGATTAACCAAAGTTGGGTTAGCAACCAATGGGAAAATGTAGGTTATTAGGTACCTAACAATTACTCAGCATATTTTGAGGGGTCCTTGTCTGATTCACGAGACAAGGACCCCTTATTTTGGCCGTAAAAAATGGGACAGGTAGCAGCTGATTCAAAATTAATGTCAATAATTGAAACGACCCCGGTTGCATATTCTGCAACCGGGGTCGTTCGATGTTTCACATGAAACGTTTTGGGGTGCAGCTCCCCTATGCGTTCTTCTGAACTTTGAAGCGCTGCTTAAGCTGTCCGCAAGCAGCGTCAATATCGTTACCACGGGAGTTGCGAATCGTGGTCTCGATGCCACGGGACTCAAGGCGACGCTGAAGATCCTCAACCTTATGAATCGGCGAAGGCTTGAGCGGGCTGCCCTCGATGTCGTTAAGCTGAATCAGGTTAACGTGGCACAACGTTCCCTCGCAGAAGTCGCAGAGCGCCTGCATCTCGGGATTCGTATCGTTGACGCCTTCGATCATGGCATACTCATAGGTCGGGCGGCGGCCAGTCTTCTCGGTGTAGAGTTGAAGCGCCTCGTGAAGGCGAAGTAGCGTGTACTTCTTAACACCGGGCATAAGCTTATTGCGTGTCGACTGGATGGCGGAATGCAGGGAAACGGCAAGCGTGAACTGTTCAGGGATGTCGGCAAATTTGCGAATACCGGGAATAACGCCGCTGGTAGAGACGGTGAGGTGACGAGCACCGATACCGATGCCATCGGGGTCGTTGAGGATTCGCAACGCCTTGAGAACCTCGTCGTAGTTGGCAAACGGCTCGCCCTGGCCCATGAAGACAACGCTCGTGGCGCGCTCGCCAAAGTCGTTGGATGCATGAAGTACCTGGTCGACGATCTCTTGAGCGGTCAGAGATCGCTTGAGGCCGTTGAGACCGGTAGCGCAAAAGGCACAGCCCATGCCGCAGCCTGCCTGGGTGGAAACGCAGACGGAAAGCTTGTTACGACGGGGCATGCCGACAGTCTCGACGGAAACGCCGTCGTGGTATTCGAGCAGATACTTGCGCGAGCCATCTCTGGAAACCTGCTTGGTGAGTTCAGTGGGCGTGTCAAAGGCAAAAGCCTCTTTAAGCTGCTCGCGGAAAGCCTTGGGAATGTTGGTCATATCGTCAAACGAACAAACGTTCTTCTCAAAGACCCATTCGATGAGCTGCTTCGCGCGGAAGGCTGGCTGGCCAAGTTCGGCCACGAGCTCGCGAATATCGTTTTGGCTCAAGTCGCGAATGTCCTGAGATTTAGTCCTGGGATTCATGGAAGCCTTTCGATTTTGGGGAAACGTAGAGGGTATCGCTACAATATGGTATCAGCTGCAGAAATTATAGAGGAGGAGTCTGCCCATGCCGGGTAAAAGCCTAGAGAACATGCACGTAGCGGTCTTGGCGGGCGGTCATTCCGCCGAGCGCGAGATCTCGCTCAATTCGGGAAAGAACGTTGTGGTGGCACTGAAGGAAGCCGGCTACACCTCGGTGGAGCTGCTCGACACGGCCGCTGATGATTTTATGGTAACCATGGCGACCGGCGGCTTTGACGTGGCGTTTATCGCCATGCACGGTGCCGGCGGCGAGGATGGCGCCATGCAGGGTGCCATGGAGACCCTGGGTATCCCCTACACGGCCTCGGGCGTGCTTGCCAGCGCCTGCGGTGCCGACAAGGAGGTCTCTAAGCTCTTATACGCCAAGGCGGGCATCCCCATTGCCCCCGGCCTTGCGCTCGAGGTGGGCGATGAAGTCGATATCGATCATATCGTCGAGGTCTGTGGCGAGCGCTGCTTTGTGAAGCCGGCCGTCAACGGTTCCAGCTATGGCATTTCCCTGGTCCATGAGCCCTCCGAGCTGCCCGCGGCAATTGCCAAGGCGTTTGAGTACGGCGACAAAGTGCTGGTCGAGAAGTGCATCGAGGGTACCGAGATCACCGTCGGCGTGTACGGCGAGGACGACGTGCGCGCCCTGCCGATTGTCGAGATTCGCAAGCCCGAGGACTGTGAGTTCTACGATCTGGACGTGAAGTATGTCGACCCTACGGACATCCATCGTATTCCGGCGCAGATTTCACCCGAGAATTACGCTCGCGCTCAGGAGCTTGCCTGTGCTGCTCACAAGGCCCTCGGTTGCCTGGGCATCTCGCGCAGCGATTTTATCGTGAGCGAGGACGGCCCCGTCATCCTCGAGACCAACACCATTCCCGGCATGACCGATACGTCGCTGTATCCGGATGAGATTCGCCACACCGACGACATGACGTTCCCGCAGGTCTGTGACAGCCTGATCCGTATGGGCCTTCGTCGAGCGGGCATTGCATGCTAATCGAGGACGCGGTTTCGTCAGGAACGCCGCAGTTTGTCATCGACTCCTATGCCACGCTTGCCGAACGCGCCAAAACGCAGTCCTTCGGCCTTATCGAGGAAGATGTGATTGTCCTCGATACCGAGACCACAGGTCTTTCGGTGCAGGACAACGAGCTGATCGAGATCTCGGCGGCCCGTCTTTCGGGCCGCGAGATCGTCGACCGCTTCGATACCTTCGTGCATCCCAAGCAGCTAATTCCCGCCGAGATTACCGAGCTCACGAGCATTACAAATGCCGATGTGGCAGATGCCCCGTCGGCCGCTGAGGCCGTCGCCGCTCTCGCCGATTTTGTCGGTGGTTGCCCGGTGATCGCACATAACGCCACGTTCGATCGCTCGTTTATCGAGTCGGTCAAAGGCGGCGTCAACGTGAGCGATATCTGGATCGATTCGCTGGCGCTGTCGCGCATCGCGCTTCCGCGCCTGGCCTCGCACAAGCTGTCTTTTATGGCCGATCTGTTTGGCTGTGACTCGGTATCACACCGTGCCAATGCCGACGTCGACGCCCTGTGTGGCGTATGGCGTGTGTTGCTCGTGGCGCTCACCGACTTGCCCCAGGGCCTCATGGCGCGCCTAGCCGACATGCATCCGGATGTGCCTTGGTCCTATCGTACTATCTTCTCATTCTTGGCGGGGCAGAACCCTGGTTCTATCTTCTCTCTCAGCGCCGCTCGTGCTGACGTTCTCAAGGCCGATCGCGCCGACGATCGGGTGGACGCCGACGAACTGCCGGTCCTCAAGATGCCGAGTCGTGAGGAGATTGAGACAGACTATGCGCCGGGTGGCCTGGTCAATCGCATGTATCCCACTTACGAGCCGCGTGATGAGCAGATCGCGATGGCGCTCGAGGTCCGCGATGCGCTGGTCACGGGCACACATCGCGTAATTGAGGCGGGCACGGGCGTCGGCAAATCGATGGCCTATCTGGTGCCTTTTGCCGAGGCAGCACGCCGTAACAACATCACGGTTGGTATTGCGACCAAATCGAACAATCTTGCCGACCAGCTCATGTACCATGAGCTGCCAAAACTTGCCGAGCAACTGGACGGTGGTCTGTCATTTTGCGCTCTCAAGGGCTATGACCACTATCCGTGCCTGCGCAAGCTTGAGCGCATGAGCCGAGGCCAGGTCGAGATTACCACCAAGCGCGATCCGGCGGACACGCTCACGGCGGTCGCGGTCATTATGGCGTACGTCTGCCAATCAGCCGATGGCGACCTCGACTCGCTCGGCATTCGGTGGCGCAGCGTCAACCGTCCCGACTTTACGACGGCCTCGCGCGAGTGTGCTCGTCGCCTCTGCCCGTTTTTCCCTGATAAATGTTTGGTCCACGGCGCTCGCCGTCGTGCGGCGCATGCCGATGTGGTGGTCACCAACCATTCCCTGCTGTTCCGCAATGTCGCGGCCGAGGGCAGGATTTTACCTCCGATTCGTCATTGGGTAATCGACGAGGCCCATTCCATCGAGCGCGAGGCGCGCCGCCAGTGGGCGCGCGTGGTGTCGGCGGACGAATCACGCGTTCTGTTTGAGCGCCTGGGTGGCTCGAGCACCGGCGCGCTAAGCCAGGTTTCCCGTGATTTGGCAACCTCCGAGGGCTCTACGCTCTATCTGGGCCTTACTGCCAAGGCGACGTCGACGGTTGCGCGCGCGAGCATGGCAATCGCCGACGTGTTCGATGGCGTCCGCGAGCTCGGCCGCCGTGCGCGTGGGGGTTATGACAATGCCAATCTATGGATTGGCCCCGAGCTGCGCGAATCTGACGACTGGCATGATTTCTTACAGTCGGCCTACACTGGCATCGACGCATTGGAACAGGCTGACAAGAGCGTCGACGCGCTGGTGCAAGCCGTCGCCGCCGACAAGCCCGAGGTTGTTGTTGACCTGGGTGATATCTCGCGTCGCCTGCACGAGCTGGTCGAGAACCTCAAACTCATCATTGATGGCACCGATGAACACTACGTGTATTCGCTGCAGGTCAATCGCAGGCTGCGTGCCGGCGGAGAGTCGATGACCGCAGAGCGCATCGACATTGGCGAGGCCTTGGCAACCGAGTGGCTGCCCGAGGTTCACACGGCTATCTTTGCCTCGGCGACTATGACGGTGTCCAAAAGCTTTGAACACTTTAACCATGCGGTCGGCCTCGATCGCATCGGTGCTTCAACATCCTCATCGCTGCACTTGGACTCGAGCTACGACTTCGATTCGAACATGGCTGTAGTCGTTGCGGGCGATATCCCCGATCCGCGCGATCGCGAGAGCTATCTTACGGCGCTCGAGCGCGTGCTGGTCGACGCCCATCTTGCCATGGGCGGATCGGTGCTCACACTGTTCACCAATCGGCGCGACATGGAAGACCTGTACGCCCGCGTTGAGCCCAAGATGGCCCGTGCGTGTCTGGAGCTCGACTGCCAGCAGCGCAACTCATCTCCTCGTCGCCTGCGCGACCGGTTTATCAACGAGCCGACCTCGTCGCTTTTTGCGCTTAAGGCCTTCTGGGAGGGGTTTGACGCCAGCGGCGAGACGCTGCGTTGCGTCATCATTCCCAAGCTGCCGTTCTCGAGCCCCACGGACCCGCTCTCGTGCGAGCGCAACCTGCGCGAAGACCGCGCTTGGGCGCGCTATTCGCTGCCCGAGGCGGTGCTCGAGGTTAAGCAGGCGGCCGGCCGCCTTATCCGCTCGTCGACCGATTGCGGCGTGCTGATTCTGGCCGACCCGCGCCTGGTGACGAAGGGCTACGGAAAGAAGTTCTTAACGTCGCTGCCCACGAGCTCCTACCAGCGCATCGAATCGGCGCAGATCGGTCACTATCTGCAACTGTGGCGCGCACGTCACGAGCGGCGGCGCTAAAGCGGACAGACGAGGGTTTTTGCCATATCGCACAGACGCTTTGACAGGGCGGGGTCATCCAAGATGCGGATGGCTCCGCCCGCTGCGATTACCTGGCTCAGTAGCCAACGCTCGGAGCCGTAATGCACGGTTACCGTTGCCATGTCTGCCCCGCTGCGCTCGATTAGGGTGATGCCGGCCCAGTCCAGATGCTCCGCCATATCGAATGGCATCAAGAGCTTTGCGCTACGCTGCGTCCGGGCAAGGGAATCGTGGAGGGATGCGACGCCCGGTGTGTGAGGCACGACGGAGTCTTCCGTCAAGGTGAGTCCCTCGATTTTATCCATGCGATAGGTGCGCTGCTCATCGATCGCGATGTCCCAGGCAATCAGGTATGTTTGGTCGCCGTTTGCCGTAATGCGCAAGGGGTCGACCAGACGCTCGCGTGGCCGCGCATCGTCCATCGAGCGATACGAGATGCGGCAACGAACACCGTCCTGAATGGCGCAGCTCAGCTGCTGCCAGTGCGACCCGTGGTTGACGGTGTCAAAGACGCGCTGGTTATAGCCGAGCTCTTCGGGCAGAAGGGCATGTCGAATCCGAGCTGCCGTCTGCGGCTCGATCCCCAACGATTCAAGTTCATGGTTGAGCACAGCGCCCTCGGCGGCACTCAGGCGCAACGGTAGAACACGCCCGGCGTCGCCGGTGAGGACCACACGCTCGCCGCGGCATTCGCAGATGATGCGCGCGCCCGATTCTCGGTCCGCGAGCGTCGAGACGATCTCGAGAATCTCGTCGAGCGACACCCCTGTGATGTCAAAGCGGTTGCAAATCTCGGCTCGTGTCATGCCGCTCTCGCCGGCGGCGTAGAGGGCCTCCATGATGTCGATGGCGCGCGAGAGTCTCTGCTCGCTGGTGAGTTTACGCACGGGCATGCTCGTGCACCGTCCTTTCAATGAGGCGGTTCCACGCCTGCTTGAGCGATTTGGGGGCCACGGGCCTCATGCCGTCCACGGCGTGGGCCATGCAAAATGAGGCGGCGGCTTCAAGATCGCGCACGTCAACGGTCCAGGTCCATCCCACATCGGTGTGTGCGAGCTCACCTCGCCCGCGCGTGAGGCCGTTGATCATATCGATCTGCGTCTGAGGGGCGAACGAGAACGTGGCTGCAACGGGCGGTCGGTCGGCAAAATCGAATTCAAAGAACAGATAGTCGTTGAGATTGAAGTTCGCGGGGATGACGTAGGCCCTCGAAGGACGCCAAGCGCGAACGATACGGTCGCAGCGGAATGTCCTGATGTCGTCGGTGACGTTGTCGAGGCCGCAGAAGTACGCCACGCCCTCGCGCTCGAACATGCCGTAGACGCGGACGGTACGTTCTTTCTGCTCGCCGCGTCCGTTCTGATATAAAAATCGCAGTGCACAACGCTCGGCAAAGGCGCTCCATACCGCATCGACGGTGGGAGAGCGGCGGATCGGTGCTTCGTCCACCGTCGTCCTGCCGGTGAGATAGGCAATCTTGGAGCGAATATCGGCAAGCGGTGCGGCAAAAGTGGATGAGCCGGTCGCTAGTGTCTGGTCGATGGCGTTGAGCAGGATATCGGCGTCGTCTGCGGTAATGAGGCCGCCTGCCGCAAACGTGTGCTCGCGGTCGATTGTCCACGAGCTTTCCTCGGTCTCCTGCGCGCCGGTGGGGCGAACCTCCTTGATTAAGATGCCGCGTTCGAGCAGCTTGTCACGATCGCGTCGAAACTTGCGCTTATCCGAGTCGATATTGCCCGAGCCATATCCCAGGTCGGAATCCAAGACGATCTGCTCGGTCGTCAGCGGTTCGGGGGAGCTATTGAGCACAAAGAAAAGATTGAGGATGCGCTGAGCCGTTTTATCGAAACTGGGCTCCGAATTTCCCTTTTTAATTGTCTCGGTCGTGTCGCTTGCCGTCATAGAGTCCTCGCATGAGAAGGTGGTTTGCTGCCATGATTTTAGTCCGATATGGAGATTAGGCTATATCCTTGTCCGCTCGGGGCGTTAAGATGGCCCGAATTCGGTCGTTTGCGCTCGCTCGGGGTATACTTTCGACTATATACGGTTCTAATGTGCATGCATTGGGCCTATTTGTCGGATTATGGATGTGGAGCGCACATGGCGAACACCCAGAACTATATTAACCACCTGCTGCAGAACACCGGCATTACGCCGGCATGCAGCGAAGAAGAGCGCTTGGCTGCCGAGGATATCGCTCAGATCTTCCGCAACCACGGCTTTGACCCCGAGGTTCAGGAGTTCAATGCCCCGGCGCCCAGTAGGTTGGCATTTGCCGTTACCGGTATTCTTGCGTTTGCCGGCGCCCTGCTGATGGGCATCGGCGGCGGTATCGGCTTGGTCGGCACCTTGCTGGCCATTGTCGGTGCCGTGCTCTACGTGCTCGAGCGCACAGGGCATCCCGTGGTTTCGCGCCTGGGCAAGACGGGCGTGAGCCAAAATGTCATCGCCTACCACAAGGCCTCGGGCCCGCTCGCGTCTCCGCGCAACCGCCCGGTGGTCGTTGTCGCACACTACGACTCTCCCCGTGCTGAGCTGCTCGCCCGCGAGCCCTATGCTTCGTATCGTGCGCTCATCGCCAAGCTGTTGCCCGTTGTCACGGTTGCCCCCGCTGCCGTTGCCATCCTGCGCATCCTGCCGCTCCCCGGCGCGCTCAAGGTTCTGCTGTGGATTGTCGCGATCCTCGCTTCCCTCGTTGCGCTTGCCAACGCGGCAAACATCATCTCTAACCGCCACATTCTTCCCTATACGTCCGGCGCGGTGTGCAACAAGTCTTCTGTCGCCGCTATGCTCGGCGTTATGGATAACGTTGCTCCCTTCCAGGGCGAAAACGAGTTTCCCGACGATGTTCCGTTCGATACCTATTTTGGGGAGCAAAAGCGTCGTGCCGAGGAAATGGCGCGTGCAGCGGCGGAGTATGCCGCGGCCCAGCAGCAAAACGACTACGGCAACACCATCGAGTACGAAGAGCCTACCTACGCCGAGGACGAGTTCGGTCAGCCGATTGCTCCCGACACTCAGACCGAGCCCGAACAGGGTGAGGCTTTCGACGAGCAGATCGAGGGCTTTGAGGGTGCGTCTGCCGACGAGACGCTGATTGGCGCCATCGTGCCCGAGGATCAGAATCAGGCTGTCCAGGCTGAAGAGTTCAATGACGAGGTTTCCGCTGCCGAGTCGGCGGAGGAGCCTGCCGCGGCCGAGCCCAAGCT
>JAXJLC010000267.1:0-8669 GCA_036297365.1 Collinsella sp. | reverse complement strand
TTACTGTTACAGATCGAGACAAACCGCCGCGAACACCTGCTCTTCGTCAAAACCCACGAAGGTGTCCATGAGCTGCCCCCTTTGCGATGATTTGTGTGGTGGTTTGGGTGTTTGCCCAGATAAAACCTGCCAAAATAAACCTGTCCCTTTTTGGCAGGTTTGCTAGAGGAGGTTGGGATGGACAAGGCTGAGTTGCGGCGGACGGCGCTTGCTCGGCGCGATGCAATTGATTTGGATGTGCGGGCGGCGAAGTCCGCTGATATCTGCGTGCGGCTCGTTGAGCTACTGGGCCGCTCGGATCCCGCAGCCCCGCACACCGTTGCCGTCTATGCCGCGATGGGTTCCGAAGTCGATCCTGCCGCGTTTGCCGCAGCGGCCGCCAAACGCAGCTGGCGCGTGACCTATCCGTGCATGCTCTCGGCAACAGACGCCATGGCTTGTGACCAGCGCATGTGCATGCGGGCAGTTGCTGCTGCCGATGCGTCCTCGGCTCCGTTTATCGGCCACCCCACGCGAGCCTTCACGGCCACGGACATCGACAGTAGCCGCTTCCCTATCGTGCCTGCCGAAGCTCTCGACATGATCGTCGTACCGCTTGTAGCCTTCGACCACGCCGGCGCACGCCTGGGCTACGGCGGCGGCTGCTATGACCGCTACCTGCCCATGCTCTCACCCGCATGTCAAATCATCGGCATTGCCTTTGACGAGCAGCGTGTCGACCACGTTCCCACCGACGCCCACGACCTGCCGCTGCCCCACACCATCAGCGCCTGATCGCCGCTGTATCGCACCCGCAAGATGAGCGTGGAAAATCTCCCACTTTGAGCCCCCTTTCGAGCAAAAAGCGGGAGATTATCCACGCTCATTCAACAAGCGTCCAGATTTCCACGCTCGTCCGTCTGATTTTCCACGCTCGTGCAGCCAAACGCCTTGCAACTGCCTCAGCACGCACGCGGCACGCCGGCGACCTTGAGCTTGCGATCGAGCTTTGTCGGATCCCTTAGATCATCCCAGCACAAGCGCACGATCTTGCAGTTATCAAGCAGCGAATGCCTCGACTCGCGCTGACGCTCATCGAACTGCGCCTTTGCGAGCTTGCCCTCCTCCGCCGCTTTCTCGCTTTTAACGAATCCGTCGAACTCACCGATAATCAGCTGGTCGCCCACGCGCCACAAGTAGTCGACGCGATACGGCCGTCCCGGCTCAACCGGGTCGAACAGCTCAACTTGCAGCTCCGGCATCTGCCAGCCGCGCTCGATCATCAGGGCACGTGCCTTGGACTCGCCACCGCTTTCCGACAGGCCATCGGCACACCGCGCAACCCTGCGCGCCATCACAACACCGCGACGATTCAGGCCAAGCTTATCGACCGTCTCAACGAGATGCTCCTTCGACAAAAGTTGCTCATGGAGTGCCGAATCCGCGATGATCAGTCCCTCGACAAACGATGCATCGACCAAGCAATCCGTAATCGTTTGATCGATATCGGTTACGGCGATATCCATCTGGGTGGCCCGTGTTTGACGAGCATAGCGATGACGAATGACCTGAGAGCCCGGCGTCGTCGATTGGGCCGGCATCCCAGCGATATGGATGTGCGTCAAATTGGCATGCGAAACCGAAAGGCCATAGATAACAGCCGCCGTATAGGAGCAAAATGTCCAGTCGGGGTGCTTTTGCGCAAGCGCCCGCACCCGATGCAGATAACGCTGCCGAAACTTGAGCTCGGACCAGTATTCCGGACGCGCATACAGCCCCGGCATGACCGCCTCTAGACTTCCCGCCTCCGCCCGCCGCTCAATCTGCTTTGCCTCCGCCGCCGTGCGCGCGTACACGCAGCTCATCTGCTGTTCGCACGCCTTAATGTGACTTGCAAGTCTTTGATTCGCCGTCATGTTTCCCATGTCGCCTCCCAACTCTTGGAACGGCGCAAACGTACCAGACGGTTTCATGCGAAGTCTGACCAAATACCGTCCAGGCGCTGACCAAATGCTTGACGGTTTTGGACGTTTTAGGCTGATGGCTTATATCTGCAGGTAGAAGCCTTGCCAAGAGATCCTTGTCTCCACATTTTGAGGCCTTGGTCCATTGGGTTATCAGAAAGAAAAACCCGTCGAGATTCAAGACTACGCCAAATGCGACTTTGCCTCTGCATGCACCGTCTCTTAGCCGAGCCATCGGCATCTACATGCCTAAAAAATGAGCGTGGATAATCTCCCGTTTTGAGCCTAGTTTTGAGCCAAAAGTGGGAGATTATCCACGCTCGATTTGTAAACGTCCGAAAATCCACGCTCGTGTGTCCGAAAATCCACGTTCGTCACGCCGCGAGCACAGCAACGGCCGCAGCAGCAACCACAGCCGCAGCCTAGTGCTCCTCGCCGGCGCGGGCCAGGTCGTAGGGCGTGGTCTGGTAGACGTAGTAGTTGAGCCAGTTGGTGTAGAACAGCTGAGCCTGGCTGCGCCAGACGTTGCGCGGCTCGGCGGTGGGATCGTCGCCCGGGAAGTAATGCGCCGGCACCTGAGGGTTGAGCCCGCGCTTCACGTCGCGCTCGTACTCCAGGCGCAGCGTATCGGTATCGTACTCAGGGTGGCCAAATACAAAGAAGCGGCGGCTGTCGGTCGACTTGACGATGTACAGGCCCACCTCGTCGGACACGGCCACGACCTCAAGCTGCGGCTCGGCCTCCACGTCCTCGCGGCGCACATCGGTGTTACGCGAATGCACGGCATAGAAACGGTCGTCAAAGCCGCGGACCAGCGGGCTTTGCGGCTTCACCAGATAATGCTCGAACACGCCGCTCGCCTTTGCCGGCAGGTCATACTTCTGGATACCGTAATGATGGTAGAGCCCCGCCTGTGCGCCCCAACAAATGTGCAGCGTAGAGTGCACGTGCGTGGTGGACCAATCCATGATCTGGCAGAGCTCGGGCCAGTAGTCGACCTCCTCGAACGGCATCTGTTCCACCGGCGCGCCCGTGATGATCAGGCCGTCGTAGTGGATGTCGCGGATGTCGTCGAACGTGCGGTAGAACGTCTCCAGGTGGCCGGCGCTCACGTGCGTGGCCTCGTGCGTCTTGGTGCGCAGCAGGTCCACTTCCACCTGCAGCGGCGTGTTGGAGAGTTTGCGCATGATCTGCGTCTCGGTGGCAATCTTGGTGGGCATGAGGTTGAGGATGAGCACGCGCAGCGGACGGATGTCCTGGTGCAGCGCGCGGTACTCGGTCATGACAAAGATGTTCTCGCTCTCGAGCTGCGCGGCGGCAGGGAGGGCGTCGGGGATGCGAATGGGCATGGATGCTCCTTACGAGTCAGTTGCAGCTATGGTACAACGAGCGGCCCCATCCGCGCGAGCATATCGCCCAGCGATGCCGTCAGCGGCCCAAATCACTCCAAAAGTAGAGATTAAGGCATGCCCAAAAATCTATGGCGCTTTAGCCTAGCAAAGTGGCAGCAGGACGCTACAATGGTTCGACGCGAAAAACTCGGCCGAAAGGATACATATATGTACCAGACGCGTAAGATCGGTGTGGTCGGCCAGGGCCACGTAGGAGCACATGTTGCCAACAGTCTGCTCATGCAGGGCATTGCCGACGAGCTGTACCTGTGCGATATCAACGAGGCCAAGGTGACGTCCGAGGTCCAGGACCTGCGCGACTCCCTTTCGTTTGTCCCGTACAACACCAAGATCGTCAACTGCTACGACCACTACGAGGAGCTTGCCTGCTGCGACGTCATCGTCAACGCCGCCGGCAAGGTCGCGCTGGCCGCCGGCAACCGCGACGGCGAGCTGTTCTTTACCACCGACGCCGCCCGCACCTTTGCCAAACGCATCGTCGACGCCGGCTTTGACGGCATCTTCGTGAGCATCTCCAACCCCTGCGACGTCGTGTGCACCGAGCTGTGGCACCTGACCGGCTACGATCCCAAGAAGATCATCGGCTCGGGCTGCGGCCTGGACTCCGCCCGCCTGCGCACCGAGATCTCCAAGAAGGTCGGCGTGAGCCCCAAGTCCATCGACGCCTACATGATCGGCGAGCACGGCTTTAGCCAGCTGGCCGCCTTTAAGGCAGCAACCATCGCCGGCAAGAGCCTCAACGAGCTTCAGGCCGAGAACCCTGACAAGTACGCCTTCGACCACATGGAGGTCGAGGAGCTCGCACGCAAGGGCGGCTATGTGACCTACCAGGGCAAGCAGTGCACCGAGTACGCCGTCGCCAACTCCGCCGCGCGCGTCTGCGCCGCCGTGCTGCACAACGAGCACGCCGTGCTTTCCGCCTCCACGCTCATGACCGGCCAGTATGGCGAGGAGGGCATCTTTACCTCCCTGCCGTGCGTGATCGGTGCCGAGGGCGTCGAGGAGGTCTACACGCTCGACCTGTCCGAGCACGAGCTCGAGGGCTTCCACAAGAGCTGCCAGCACATCCGCGACAACATCGCCCAGCTCGACTGGTGGGACGCCGAGGCATACGACGCGAAGTAGGCCGCCGGCTGCCGCAACCTTGCGAATCTAAGCGCGATACTAAGCGGGCCGCGCCGGAAATCCCCGGCGCGGCCCGCTTTTTACGCACGCTGTTCGCTTGCGAATCGAAGGTGAATACTTTTCCCGGTACCTAGTACTGCTCGATGCCCATGTAGCGACGAACCTCGGGGCTGTGGTCGAAGACCTTGCCGCGGGCGGCGCGCAGCTCGCAGCTCATGTTGTAGAAGAAGATCGGCTCCAGGTACGAACGCACGCTGGCAGGCACTTCACCCACGCCGTACTCGAGCGCATCGAGCACCATGACGGTATCGGTGTGCGTGTTGAGGAACGCAAGAGCGCGCTCCTCCATGGGGCGGCACTCGCCCGATCCGAGCTGCACAAAGTAGAACACGCCGGGCTCGGTGGCTTCGAACGGGCCGTGGAAGTACTCGCCGGAGTGGATGTAGCAGCAGTGCTGCCACTGCATCTCCATGAGCGAGCAAATCGCCATGGCATAGGTCTGGCTAAAGTTGGGACCGGAGCCCAGGATATAGAAGAACTTGTGCTGCTGGCAGAGCTCGGCAAAGCGGGCGCCCAGCTCGGCGTTGACCTTCTCACGGGCGGCGGGCAGCAGCGCATCCATCTGCTTGAGGCCCTCATACATGTCGGCGAGTGACTCGTAGCCTTCCTGCTGGTCGAGCAACTCGGCGGCGATCAGAGCGCCAATGCCCTGCGGCACCTCGGCCTGCGACACGCCCTCACCCCACGGATAGACCCAGGTAGTCCACTTGCCGTTGTCGATCTTTGAGCCCTCGCAGTCGGTAAGGGCAATGACCTCGGCACCGGCGGCCAGCGCCATCTCGCAGCCGTCGACGACCTCCTGCGTGTTGCCGCTGTGGCTGCAGGCGATGACGAGCGACTTCTCGCCAAGACTCTTGGGAGCCATCAGGCAAAACTCGCGTGCCGTGTAGACCGTCGAGGTAAACGTGGTGGCCTCACGCTTGAGCAGCTCGTTGGCCGGCATGAGATCGATCATCGAACCGCCGCAAGCGATCCAAAAGACGTTCTCGATCTTGCCCTTGCGCTCGATGATTTCCTGAACCAGATCATGTGCGTTCATCCTGATGTTCCTCCTTGTGGGGCGGCTTTGAGCGACGGCGGCTCGTACCTGCTGTCGTTCTATATTGTCCTATTTATAACACTTGTAACAAAGCCCGTGAAGTCATCTCGGCAAATTTGTTCTATGTTGTTCTATCTGTGTATGTTAGATGTCGAAGACGTAGCGCGAGCCCACGATCTTTTGGCGGCCGAGCAGTAGAGGGCGCCCGCCGGCGTCGGTAAAGTAGGCCTCCATATAGAAGAGAGGCTCGCCGACCGGCACCTCCAGCAGCGGGGCCGTCTGAGTATCGGCAAGCGCAATCTCCACGGTGCAGGGGTCGGACTTGAGCGGCGCGCGACCCGAATGCTCGGCAACGAGCGCAAAGATTGAGTTATCGGTGAGGTCCTCGTCGGCCAGCGTCTGCAGGTAGGGATGGTCGGCGAGCACAAAGGCGTTGTTCTCGAGCATGACGGGGATGCCGTCGGCCGTGCGCACGCGCTCGACCACGATAAGCTCGCAGCCGGGCTCCACGCCAAAGAACGCCGCATCCTCGTGCGTCGCCGCGACCACCGTGCGCGACACCAGACGCGCACCCGGCACCATGTCGTTGGCAGCACAACCCTCAGTAAAGCTCTGGACGTCACCCTTCTGGCGAATCTTACGCTTGAGCTTGGGAGCGCACACAAACGTGCCCCTCCCCTGCTGGCGGTTGAGATACCCCGCGCGCGACAGCTCCTCGATGGCACGGCGCACGGTGATGCGCCCCACGCCGTAGGACTTCGCGAGCTCCATCTCGGAAGGAATGCGCGAGCCGGCCACGTACACGCCGCGCGCGATCTCGCCCTTTAGGTCGTCCATGACCTGCTGGTACAGTGGCACGGCGGACACCTCGGCGCGCTCGGAACGTTCGGTCTTGCTATCGGCTACCATCGTTATGCTCCATCCCGCGCATGCTCGGACTCAAATTCTTCAATCGCCGCCATAAACTGCTCGCCAAAGGCGTCGGCCTTTTTCTCGCCGATGCCGTTGACCTGGATCAGCTCGTCGCGCGCCTGCGGGCGCAGGCGGCACAGGCCGCGCAGGGCCTTGTCGGAAAAGACCATGTACGGCGCCATCTCCAGCTCCGTCGAGATCTCCTTGCGCAGAGCACGCAGGCGCTCGAACAGCTCGGCATCGTCGCCAACGCGCGGACGCTGATCCAGCTCGGCCTCCTCGCGCAACAGATCGACGGCGCGGCGGGCGCGGGCCGAGGCCTTGCGCTTGGACGCGCGACGCTTAACGGTAAAGGCAAACGCCTCGTCCTCGACCTCGCCGGCACGCGAACCCAGCCCCACGACCGGGTACTGCCCCTGCGAGGTGGCCAGATAACCGCGGCCGCACAGCTGGCCGATGATGTCCTTGATGCGCCCGACCGATTCGCTCGACAGCTCACCGTAGCCGCGGTCCTCGTCCAGATGCATCTGGCGAATGCGCTCGGTGTTGCCGCCGTGAAGCACATCGGCGATGAGCGACTTGCCAAAGCGCATGGGACGCGTGGCCACATAACGCACAGCGGCGCGGGCCATATCGGTGACATCCTCGACCTCGAACTGCGTGAGACAGTTGCTGCAGTTGCCGCAGCCCTCGGCCTCGTCCGCGGCGGTGGCGCCCGCACCGGCCGCTGCCGCATGCTCGGCCGCGGCCTCGTCGCCAAAGTAGCGCAGCATGTATTCGCGCAGGCAGCCGGTGGTATTGCAGTATCCCTCCATCTGGCTGAGCAGGCGATAACGGTTCTGGAGCGCCCACGCGCGCTGCTCGTCGTCGAGCGCCTCGTCGGCCGCATCGCCGCGGTCGATCAAAAAGCGGCGCATGCGAAAATCGTTGCCGTTCCACAGCAAATGGCAGCTTGCCGGATCGCCATCGCGGCCGGCGCGGCCCGCCTCTTGGTAGTATGCCTCGATACTCTCGGGCACGTTGTTGTGAATCACGTAGCGCACGTTGGGCTTGTCGATGCCCATGCCAAAGGCGTTGGTGGCAACCATCACCTGAATGTCGTCGTCGATAAAGGCACGCTGGCTCTGGCGGCGGGCGTCGTTGCCCATCCCGGCATGATAGCGGCCCACGCGAATGCCGCTGGGGTCCAGTGCCTCGGCAAGCTCCGCGGCCAGCGCGTCGACCGTCTTGCGGGTCGAGCAATACACGATACCGCTCTCGCCCGAATGCGCGATCACGTAGTCGCGCACCCACGCGGTCTTGGCCTTGTCGCCCATCTCCTCGCAACCAAAGTAGAGGTTCTTGCGATCAAAACCCGTCACCACGGTCGCGGGATTTTGCAGGCCGAGCATCTGCTGAATGTCCGCGCGCACACGCTCGGTCGCCGTAGCGGTAAACGCCGCCACGATCGGGCGCCGCGGCAGCGAATCGATAAACTCGCGAATCTGCAGGTAAGCGGGACGGAAATCTTGGCCCCACTGGCTCACACAGTGGGCCTCGTCAATGGCCACGAGTGGAACGCCGATGCCGCCTTCGGCCGCGGCCTCCTGCGCAAAGGCCAGAAAGCGCGGCTCGAGCAGGCGCTCGGGCGCCACATACATAAGCTGATAACGGCCCTCGCGCGCCCGCTTGAGCACGGTGTTTTGCTGGGCCGGGGTAAGGCTGGAGTTGAGATAGCTGGGTCGCGCACCCGCCGCGAGCAGCGCGCGGGTCTGGTCCTCCATAAGCGACAGCAACGGGCTCACCACAAAGGTGATGCCGGGCAACATAAGCGCAGGCACCTGGTAGCAAATGGACTTGCCGGCGCCTGTGGGCATAACGCCGAGCGCATCGCGGCCGGCAAGAATCGCATCCACCATGCGGTCCTGCCCCGGGCGAAACGAGGTGTAGCCAAAATAGGCGCCGAGCGTGTCGAGCGCCATCTGCTGCATGCTATCGGTCATGGTTTCCTAACGTCCAAGTCATCTGTCGCCGATTATACGCCGCCACGCGGACCGGCGTCGCCCGGCTGCCGACCACGGGCAATACGATCCAAGGCGGGCAACCGTGGATTTTCGGACACTTGCCAAACGAGCGTGGATAATCTCCCACTTTGAGACCGTCACCGAGCCAAAAACGGGAGATTATCCACGCTCATTC